>WRNN01000100.1 GCA_009776595.1 Clostridiales bacterium | reverse complement strand
GGAGCCTTCCCCGTTTTTTACTACTTTGGGGACAGGGCAGCCCATGTTGACGTCAACGAAGGCAGCCCCTCTTTCCTGCGCCTCGACGGCGGCAGCCGCCATGATTTCCGGCTCGGCGCCAAAGAACTGCGCCGCCGTATAACCGGGCTCTTCGTCTATATCCAGCAGCGCCCTGGTTTTTTCGTTGCCATACGACAAAGCCTTGGCGCTTACCATTTCGGTGAAAGCCAAACCGGCGCCCAGCTCCTTTGCCAACCGGCGAAACGTCCTGTCCGTTATGCCCGCCATCGGCGCCAAGGCGACCGGGTTGTCGTTCAGTATTTCCTTGATTCGATTGACTTTTGCTCTTGCTTTTTCCCCATCGCCGTTAAGCAATTATGCTTTCCTCCTGCCTGTACGTTCTCTCCGTCATGCGCCCTATCGCGCTTAAAACTTCAGCAGAACGCCGACTGCCGCGGCAATCGCGATGTACACGACGGGATGCCATTTCAGCTTATGATTCATCACCGTCATGATCACAAACATAAGGATGGCCGGCAGGCGGAACACGCCGGTCAGGGATCCGGAAACGCCGGTCCGGTAGGCGTCCAAATCCAGCAGGGATATCGACATAATCTTGTAGGCCGCCGCGCCGATGAGGCCGCAGACAGCGGGCCGAATGCCATAGAATACCGCTTCCACATAGGGGCTTGCTTTAAATTTCTCAAGAAATCTGGCGACGACGACGCCGATGAGGATGGAAGGGATGATATACGAAATCGTAGCCAGGACGCCGCCCAAAATCCCGGCTACCGTATAGCCCACGTAGGTAGCCATATTGATGCCGATCGGCCCGGGNGTGGATTCGGACACGGCAACCATGTCCGCCAAATCCCCGTGGGAAAACCATCCNTAGCGGTCGGACAGCGTATAGAGAAAGGGCAGGGCCGCCAGGCCGCCGCCGATGGCAAAGACGCTGATTTTAGCGAACTCGATGCATAGCAGCAGATAGCGGCTCATTGTCCCTCACCTGCCTGACTGTCTTCGTCCGCAGCCTTGTCGCCTCCGCCGGTTGGCGCCGCGTTTGTCTTTCGGCCCAGCTTCCCCTCTCTCACACTGAGGATCAGCCCTGCGGCAGCCGCGACAATCACCAGGGGAACCGGGCTGACCTGCAGCCAAACGGCGGCGATAAAAACAGCCAGCGCCAGCACGGCCGTAATCGGGTTGATAATCGCCTTTTGCGCCATCGTATAGATGGCGTTGACGACCAGGGCGCAGACGGCTACGCGAATGCCGGCGAANGCGCTTTGCACAACGGGCAGGCCCGCTACATTTTGAATCAGCGAAGCGATGGCTAAAATGATGAGCAGAGAAGGCATGGAGAAACCTGCCGCGGCAGCGACCGAACCGCCTTTGCCCTTGACCTTATAACCGATCAGGATGGCGGTATTGACGCCGATCATACCCGGTAAGCATTGTCCTACCGCGTAGTAGTCGATCACTTCCAGCTGGCTGATCCATTGTTTCTTTTCAACGGTTTCTTTCTGCAGCAAGGGCAATACCGTATAGCCTCCGCCGAAAGTCAGGATACCGATGCGAAAGAAAGTAAGAAAAAGCTGAAGATACACGTCTTTACCTCTCTTTCCTGTTCCTGTTGTAAATCAGGCGCAAGCCTTCCAGCGTCAGGTTTTCCTCCACGGCGTCAATCGTCTCCGACTCCTCGGCTATCGTTTCCGCCATGCCGCCGGTAGCGATCACCTTTGGTTTCAAACCGGTTTCCTTGATGATACGGTTGACGATACCGTCCACCAAGCCGACATAGCCGAAGATAATGCCGGACTGCATGCCGTTTACCGTGTTTCGACCAACCACTTGCCTGGGTTTCACCAGTTCGATCCTGGGCAGCCTGGAAGCCCGCTGAAAGAGGGCTTCCGCGGATATACCGATACCGGGGCTGATGGCGCCCCCTATCCAGCGCCCTTCTTCGTCGATCACGCAGAAGGTGGTTGCGGTNCCGAAATCAATGATGATCAAAGGATAGCCGTACAGCTCGCAGCCCGCNACNGCGTTGACGATACGGTCCGCGCCGACCTCCCGGGGATTGTCATAGAGGATGGGCAGGCCGGTTTTCGTCCCCGGTTCTACAATTAAGGGTTCCACGCCAAAGCACTTGCCGATCATCTTCGCCAAAACCGGCATAAGCGGGGGCACTACGGAGGAGATAATGACGTCGCTGATGTCTTCCGGGGAGATTTGGGTGTGGGACAATAAGGACAGAATTTTAACTTCAAACTCATCCGCCGTCTGATTCCTGTCTGTGAATAAACGCCAGGAGTACCGCAGCTTATCCTCCCTGTATATCCCCATGACAATATTGGAATTGCCTACATCAAAAACCAATAACATACGCGCACATCCTCAGATGAATTTGGGTGAAAGCCTATCCCGAAAATCAGACGCCGGCATTCGCAAGCGGATTCCCTCCGTTATATGGGGCAGCGCCCATTTTTCCATCAGTCCGGGATCCATTTCGCCTAAAGGCCCCAGCACAAAGGCCCTTTCCGCCATCCGTGGATGGGGCAGCGTCAGCGCCGGCAAATCTAGAACCAGGTCGTCGATCAGCAAGATATCCACATCCAGCGTCCTCGGCCCCCAGCGAATCGTTCTTTCACGCAGGAGCGCCTTTTCCGCCTGTTGGCAGACCTCCAGTAAGTCCAATGGCGATAAGCGGGTTTCCCCATGGATCACCATATTCAGGAAATCCGGCTGTGCCGTATAGCCCACAGGCTCCGTCTCATAGACGCCGGAACAATTCTTCCATTCCAGGCCGTGGCTTAACAAAAATGCCGCGCCGGCCAGCAGGTTATCGAGACGGTCTCCCAGGTTACTCCCTAAGGAGAGCCAGGTTTGCGCGAAAGGCTTCATCCCGTCTCCTCCCTGCTTCGTTCCATTTCCACCCCGGCGTAATCCAGGGGCCCTCCCAGGGGCGCTTGCGGTTTCTTCACCACTACCTTCACTTTATTTACTTGGGGAAACGTGAAACACGCACGGATCACCGTAGCCGCTAAAGTTTCGATCAAGGCCACAGGAGGCCCCTCCGCCACGGATTTGACTCTCTCATAGACCTCTGCGTAATTAAGCGTATCCGCCAGCGCGTCCCTGTCTCCGGCAGCGCTGAGATCCATGGTAAGCTCCAAGTCAAACACGAACCATTGACCAAGTTCCCGTTCCGCGTCCAGGCAGCCGTGGTATCCGAAAAACCGCATGCCTTTGAGGATTATCTTGTCATTGTGCATCGTTTTTTCCTTTCAGGGCCGCCTGCATCGCCAGCGCTTCCACGGTTTCTTTCACATCATGCACCCGTATAAAAGCGGCGCCCGCTTCCGCCGCCCAAAGCGCAGCCGCGAGGGACCCGCCCAGGCGCCGGGCGGCGACCGGGTTATCCGTCGCTTTGCCGATAAAGCGTTTGCGGGAAGCGCCGATATACAGAGGATTCCCCAATTCCCCTACTCTACGGCAATGCCGCAGAAGCGCCAGATCCTCTTCGTCCGTCTTGTTGAAACCGATCCCGGGATCCAGGGCTATATATGCTTCCGGCAGTCCGGCCTCCCTGTAGCTTTCCTTCATGCAAGCCAGATCCTCCAGGACAGCCGCAAGGCTGCCCCGGTCGCCGGCCGCCGGCCTGTGCATGAGAATCAGCGGCGCCTGATAAGCGGCCGCAAGCTCCGCCATGGCCCTATCGTCCCCGCTGACGTCGTTAAGTATATCCGCCAAGCCTTGGTGCAGCGCCCTTTCCGCCAGCGCCGGTTTGTCCGTATCCAGGGAGACCAGGATCCGCTGCTTTCCGCTTTCCCGCAGGTCTTTAAGGGCTGTGAGCACAGGCAGTATCCGCCTCTCCTCTTCCTGTTCGCTTACCGCCGTGAAACCGGGCCGCGAAGACTGTCCCCCCACGTCGACGACCCGGGCGCCTTCTTCCCTCATGGTCCGCACCCGCGCGAGGGCGGCGTCAATGGTATCGTAGGAACCTCCATCCGAAAAGGAATCCGGCGTCAGGTTGAGTATGCCGACAACATAAACGGCGCCCTTGGAAAAAGCCAATGAAATATCCGGCCAGCTCCAACGGAGGCAGCCGGATGCATCCCTGTATGCTTTACATGTACGATTCTCCATAGGTTTCCTCATACAAAAAAGGTTCAGGTTATTTGGTCAATCGCAACAAATCATCGAACGGGATTTACGCACAGACATTCAGGAATCCGCGCCGGCCGGCATGGCTCCCCCGCGACCGGCGGCAGCGGCATAGTCTTCCGCTTTCCCCTCGCTCTGCGTATCCTTGGCTACATCGTCTTCATCCGCCCATTTTTTCTCCAGGGCGCCCCAATGGGGTTCCGGCTTGTTCAATCCCGCCGCTTCAAAGATCGCGTTGACTTCCTGCGCATTCAGGGTCTCCCTCTCCATCAGCGCTTTCGCCAGGGTGTGCAGTACGTCGATATTCTCCTGTAAAATGGTTTCCGCGTCATGGTAGCACTCATTCATGAGCAGACGGGCCTCTTTATCGATGGCTTCCGCCACAGATTCGGAGTAGTCCCGGTTTTGAGCAAAATCCCTGCCGAGGAATACCTGCTCCTGCTTCGCGCCGTAGGTCAGCGGTCCCAAAGCTTCGGACATGCCGTATTCGGTAATCATCCGCCGAATGATTTTGGACGCTCTCTCCAGGTCGTTTGTCGCGCCTGTGCTGATTTCCTCTAGGACCAGGCTTTCCGCAATGCGCCCGCCCAGCAGCGTCTTCACTTCGTCGACCAGCTTCCCTTTCGGGATATACTTCGTATCCCTGTCCGGAAGCATCAGCGTGTATCCGCCGGCCCTCCCCCGGGGAACGATCGATACTTTATGGATCGGATCGGTATGGGCCAAAAGGGCCGCAACCAGGGTATGGCCCGATTCATGATAGGCTACCAGCCGCTGGTCGTAGACGGTAATCTTTCTGGATTTTTTCTCCGGCCCGGCGATGGTCCGTTCAATCGCTTCCTCCAGTTCGATCATGGAAATCTTCTTTTTATTCCGGCGTGCGGTTAACAGCGCCGCTTCGTTCATCAGATTGGCCAGGTCGGCCCCTGTGAAACCCGGGGTGCGTTTCGCCAGCACGGTTAAGTCCGCTTTATCCTCTAAAGGCTTGCCTTTACTGTGCACTTTCAGGATCGCTTCCCTGCCGTCCAGGTCCGGCGCGTCCACCACAACCTGACGGTCGAAACGGCCCGGCCGCAGCAAAGCGGGATCCAGGATATCCGGACGGTTGGTCGCCGCGATGATGATGATGCTCTCATTGACCGTAAAGCCGTCCATTTCAACCAGTAACTGGTTTAAGGTCTGTTCCCTCTCGTCGTGGCCTCCGCCCAGGCCCGCCCCTCTTTGGCGGCCAACCGCATCGATCTCATCGATAAATACGATGCAGGGGCAGTTCTTCTTCGCCTGGTCAAAGAGATCCCTGACACGGGAGGCGCCAACCCCGACGAACATTTCAACAAAGTCCGAACCGCTGATGCTGAAGAAAGGTACGCCGGCTTCTCCCGCTAGGGCCCTGGCGATCAAAGTTTTTCCCGTTCCCGGCAGTCCTACCAGCAAAATGCCTTTGGGGATCTTCGCGCCGATCGCGATAAATTTGTCCGGGTTTTTCAGGAAGTCCACGACCTCCTGCAGCTCTTCCTTCACTTCATCGATGCCTGCAACATCGTCAAAGGTAACTTTCTTCTTTTCAAAGGATTGCAGCTTCGCCCTGCTCTTGCCGAACTGCATTGCCTTTCCGCCGCTTTGGGTCTGCTGCAGCATGAAAAACATGAGCACGATCAGAAGAATCATGGGAACGACGCTCATAAACAAGTTAAGAAATAAGTTTTGCGGCACAGGCTTTTGATAAAAGGGGATATTCTTCTCAATCAGCAGCGCCGTAAGCGTTTCATCAAAAGGCGGGCCCAGCAATTCGAAAGCGACGCCATTATCCATGGTGCCCCTGATTTCTTTCACATCCGATTTCTGTACCATGCTGGTAATGCTGGCTACCCGTCCCTGGCGCAGAGCGGTAATAAAGGCGTTATAATTCCCGTTAAACGGGTCCGGATCCATCGGCCTTCTGCCCAAGCTGTTCAT
>WRNN01000099.1 GCA_009776595.1 Clostridiales bacterium | reverse complement strand
GAGGAAGGGCGCCAGGGAGGAGATCGCCGCCGCCTCGCGGGTGGCGAACCCCGGCTGTCACGCGACGGCTTTTCTGCTGCCGGTGAGCCCCTTGGTGAATGCCGGCGTCATTCCTGCCGATTATCCTATATCCTGCCACAGTATCACCGGCTATACCGGCGGCGGCAAACCGATGATCAANGAATATGAGGATCCGGAACGCNAGACNCNGTATCCGGATTATGACGCGCCCAGAGAATATGCTTTAGGCCAGGCCCACAAGCATCTGCCGGAGATGTTCCGGTATTCCGGGCTGGCGTATCCGCCGGCATTTTCGCCCATCGTCGCAGACTTTCCCAGAGGCCTGGCGGTATTTACGGCACTGGAAGCAAGGCTTCTGCAAAATAAAAACGCCGGCGGAAAAGTTTCGCCGGAGCTGCTGTGGGAAACGCTGGCCCTTCATTATGAAGGCAGCGCGATGGTCCGGGTTATGCCCTTCGAGGGAGGCGACGCCTGCGACGGAAAGGCGTATCTCAACCCGATGGCTTGCAACGACACGAACAGGGCTGAGATTTTTGTGCTGGGAAACAAAGAGCGGATCATCCTGGCCTGCAGGCTGGATAATCTGGGTAAAGGCGCGGGGGGCGCCGCCATCCAGAACATGAATATTATGATGGGGCTGCCCGAGGATACGGCGCTGATCCGATAGGGGGCGGGCAACCCTCCCGTGAGGTCGGCTTGCTAAATGCTCGTCCGCCCGTTCGAGCCCCCGCTGATAACTGATAGAAGAGAACTTAATTCGGTTAACGTGGTACTTAATGGACGATAGGGGGCTCGAACCCCTGACCTCTAACATGCGAAGCTAGCGCTCTCCCAGCTGAGCTAATCGCCCGAACCGTCATCCCTGCAATGCAACGGACTTTCTCATTATAGCAAATAATCCGGATTTGTAAAGGGTTGTCGTATAGAAGGAGACAGACGATCATGGCAGACAATGAAGCGGTTTTGACCAAAAGGCCCCTGCATGCCAAGCTTTGGTACAGGCTGATTATTTGTACGATATCAGCAGCCCTGCTGATCGCTGCAGCGGGGATGGGCGCCGTGACGATGATTTGCCGGGGACCCTTTCCGGCGGCAAGGGAGCGCTTGGTCACCGGTATCACAGAGACCGGGACTTTTAGCTTTCTTCTCCGCCTTTATTTTACAGAGGACCAATTGCAAAAAATCCTTAGCGACAGCGTAACCGGAGGGCTATCCAATTGACTGAAGAACAAAGGCAAGCGGACGAAAAAGACCTGGAATGGCAAAAAATAACAGGCTCGGGAAGCTGGGCTGTGAAAGAAAGCCTTGCCGGCGCGGAAAGCTGGGAAGAAAAAGAAAACCGGGCTGAAGATCAGGTCAGCCGTATGCTGAGCGGATCCAGCGTCAGACACGCTTCGATGACGCGCAAGAGAAAAGAGAAGTTTGATTTTTGGCAGATATACGGCATAGTTGTCGGCATTCTGATTGTGGTGATCGGCGGATGCCTGGGGTATTTATGGCAAAATCTGGTCCTTTATGAGAGGAGCGTCCCGGCCTATGCGCTCGAACAGTATCGGTATCCGCTGGTTCAGGGCGGATTACCGAAGCTGCTGGTGTATGAAGCGGCAAGGCCGGCTAAGTATGAGACCGCGCTTGAGAGAGACGCTTATATAAGGGAACTCCTGACAGAAGGCGAATGGCGCTATAGTCGCCTGGCTGGCGAATCTGACGAAGATCGCGCGGTTTATCTGTTTGAAGCCGGCAGTACCCCGTTGGCTGCGGTTACGCTGGAAAGAATCCATGCGGGGCGCTTCGGTCATTGGGAGGCGGTTTTGGAGGAGTCGCGCCTGCCGATTTTTGGCGATATTTGGGTTACGGCGCCAAGCGGTACGGCCGTCACGGTGAACGGCATAGATATCTTTGGTGAAGACAGGCTAACAGAGGACATGTTGCAGGAAGCTTCCCGTCAACCTCCTCCCGGCGTTGGCGGGCAGTCCGGAGAAGAAGTATATTACCTTACCGGTTTATATCGCAAACCGGAAATTAGCGCCATGGACGCCTCCGGCAATGCCTGGGAAGTTGTCTGGCAGGAGGAGGATGGTAGTACCCTGGTTCGCATTACCCGCATCACGCAGACGGCATCGCCGGCAGCGGATGCGCCGGCTGCGAATCCCGTACCGGAAGGCGAAAGTGATGAAGAGGAGCTGCCGGATCAGGAAACGGCGCCGGAATCGGAAGCGGAATCGGATTCGGAATCGGACGATGTGCCTGAAACAGCCGGCGAAACCCCTGACGAGGCCCAGGCGACGCCGGAAAGTATAGATTGAACGACAGCGGGATCGAAGATGGCCGGCGCTCAATGGGGTTGAGTCGCGTCAATGCAGGGAAAGGAGATAGTATGGAGGACGATAAGGTAAAGAAAACCGAGGACCAGGCGAAGGGAGGCCGCAGACCTTCAGGCGGCGGCAGGCGGCAGGACAAAGCTGAACCAAAAGCCAGGGACGACGCCGGCGCTGCGGCTGCTGATAATAAAAGAAGCGGGCCGGCTCGCCGGGGCAGAAAGAGCGAAGCTGCGGAAGGCGCCGAAGCAGGAAACCAGAAGGAGGATAAGCCCGTTACGTTCAACGCCCACGCATTGGATATGGAACCGGGATTTGTGATCCCGGAAAGGCCCAGTGTGGATTTGACATATCAGGATTTCACCCGTGAATCCTACGATGAAAACGACAGACGGCCCTTTGTACCTAAAAAGAGAAATGAAGTGCCCTTTGAGCTGTCGGATACGCCGAGGACGCAGCAGACGGATATGCGGGAAAGCAGGAACAATGGCCGGCGGCAGGCAAGTGTGCCGGATTCCGGCAAGCAGGCGGATGAGGCGGCGGAAAGCGGCGACGGGGCGTCTGCAGCGGTTCAGCTTGATTCTCGCACGAAGCAGGCGGATCAGGGAAAGGAAAAAAGAAGTCCGCTTAAGATGAGAGAAGACAAAGGCAAAACATCCCGTGAAGGCGGCGCGCAGAAGAGCGAGAACACGCAAGCCGGCAATGGGTCGAGGGAGAAGGCCAGGCCACAGGATCAGGAACTGCCACAGCAACCTGTAAACAGAAGGAGTCCCAGGGCGCAAGGCGCTGCGCAAACCAGGAGAGGGCAGGATAAGGGCAATACAAACAGCGATTATGCGCAGAGTGGCGCCGGACAAGCGCAGACGGATACACAACAGGGGGAAGGCGCAGACGCCGCTAAGGAATCCCTGCTCCGTCCGTATTGGATGAAGAGCAAGGGAGGAAAGTTTTCAGAGTGAGCGCCGAAAACCATACCGTATTGATTACGGGCGCTTCCGGCGGTATAGGAAGGGCGATGGTCCGCAGCTTTGCCGAAGCGGGGTATCAGGTGGCCGTACACTACCATACCAACCGCGAAGGGGCGGAAATCGCGGTGGAAGAAGCCAGGCGCGCGGGCGCCGGCGCGCGCTGCTATCAGGCCGACGTCAGTGTCGCCGATGAAGTCAGGCGTATGACAGCCAGCATCCATGCGGAGCTGGGAGAAATCACCCGCCTGGTTAACAACGCCGGATATAGCGAGGAAAAGCTCTTTACAGATATACAAGATGCGGAATGGGAACATATGTTCGCCGTGCATGTCCACGGCGCTTTCTATTGCTGTCAGGCGGTCATACCGGCTATGATTCGCCGGAAAGAAGGCGCCATTATTAATATTTCCTCGATTTGCGGACAAACAGGCGCTTCCTGCGAGGTCCACTATTCTGCCGCAAAGGCGGCAATGGACGGGATGACGAAAGCATTAGCCAAGGAGCTTGGGCCTTCCGGGATCCGGGTCAACAGTATCGCGCCCGGCGTGATCGATACCAGAATGAATCAGGGTTATGGCAAAGACGTCCTCCAAAGATTGGCTGAAGAAACGGCATTAGGACGTTTGGGCCTTCCCGAAGAAGTTGCGGACCTGGCGGTATTTCTTTCGGGCAGCGGCGCATCGTTTATCACCGGACAGGTAATCGGCGTGAACGGCGGTTTTTCTCTGTGAGGGAAAAGAATCCCCGCTGATCGTATGATAAATGGCGAAACGAAACGGAAAAGGGCGGAAAAGGATTTCCGTGTTTTTCTGAGGGAAAGGCTTCTCAGGGAGAATGATGTATGGTACAATGCAGTATCAAAAACGAGGAAGGTCAATTTATGACGCAGGAGGTGTATCATGGCTACTATTCTACCTGAGCCCTCCCGGACATTCGGCGAATATTTGCTGATACCGGGATATACGACAAGGGATTGCATCCCCGCGAATATCAATCTCAAGGCGCCGCTGACGCGACACGAAAAAGGGCAAACAGCGGCAATCAGCCTGAATATCCCCCTGGTTTCTGCCATAATGCAATCGGTATCGGATGATAACATGGCGATTGCGCTGGCGAAAGAAGGGGGATTATCTTTTATCTACTGCTCTCAGCCAATAGAAGACGAGGCGCAGATGATCGCGAGAGTAAAAAGCTATAAAGCCGGATTTGTCCCCAGCGACGCGAATATTTCACCGGAAAGCACGCTGGAGGAAGTGTTGGCGCTGAAAGCGAAAACCGGCCATTCTACAATGCCGGTCACGACGGACGGCACAGCAAACGGGAAACTTTTAGGCTTGGTGACCAGCAGGGACTACCGCCCGAGCCGGATGGGGCCGGAAGTCAAAGTCAAGACTTTTATGACGGAATTTAAGGATCTCATATACGCGCCGGATACCACTACGCTGAGCGAAGCCAACGATATCATATGGGACAACAAACTGAACGCCCTCCCCCTGGTGGATAAGGACCAGCGGCTGAAGTATATCGTGTTCCGCAAGGATTACGACAGCCATAAAGAAAATGTCAACGAACTTTTGGACAGCCAAAAACGCTATCTGGTGGGCGCGGGGATTAACACGAGAGACTACGATATGCGGGTGCCCGCTTTACTGGAAGCGGGCGCCGACGTACTCTGCATTGATTCCTCCGAAGGGTACAGCGACTGGCAGGCGGATACCCTTGCGTGGATCCGGAAGAACTATGGCGACAAGGTAATGGTTGGCGCCGGCAATGTAGTAGACCGGGAAGGTTTCCGCTTTCTGGCGGAGGCGGGCGCGGATTTTGTGAAAGTCGGCATTGGCGGCGGTTCCATCTGCATCACCAGGGAACAAAAGGGCATTGGCCGCGGACAGGCGACAGCCCTGATCGAGATCGCGGAAGCAAGGCGACAATATTTCGAGGAAACCGGGATCTATATCCCGATTTGCTCAGACGGCGGCATTGTTCTGGATTATCACATGGTGCTGGCGCTGGCTATGGGCGCCGACTTCCTGATGATGGGCCGTTATTTTGCCCGTTTCGACGAAAGCCCGACCAGCCGGGTGCTGGTGGGCGGCGCGTATATGAAGGAATATTGGGGAGAAGGTTCCAACAGGGCAAAGAATTGGCAGCGTTACGAAATCTCGGGTGAGGAGGGCCTGCCTTTCGAAGAGGGCGTGGATTCCTATGTACCCTATGCAGGCAGGCTGAAGGACAATGTGAGCATGTCCTTGAATAAGCTTAGAGCAACGATGTGCAATTGCGGGGTTTTCACTATACCGGAGTTACAGAAAAAGGGGAAGCTGACCCTGGTATCCTCCACCAGTATCGTAGAGGGAAGCTTCCATGACGTCGTGTTGAAAGAGAGCATAAAATCCGAATTCTAGTTTTGCCGCTTTACGGGACAGACTACCGGAGCCGCTGCAGATTCATGCCGGACCCTGCAGGCAGCGGGTGGCATGATTGCCAAGGCGACAGGAAGGCGACAGAAGGAACGCGAAGTCGTAAAATACAGACTTGTCAGCCAATGGGGCCGTAGGACCATCCGGAAGTGGAGCCAGGCGAAGGTTCACTAAGGAGGCAGGTGGGTAATGTACTGTAAGGACGCTGAACCGCGAGACTGAATAATCTGAGTGCCTGATGTTGAACACGAATGTGACGTGTAGCCTGGCAAATATGCCGCTCGCCATCATAGTCGGTACCGAACAGTAACTGCTTTTCACCGATGCTTTGGAATGAACACGAGTTGATATATGCAGTTCCACTTGGTATGTGATAAACTACTACTGTACATAGAAT
>WRNN01000098.1 GCA_009776595.1 Clostridiales bacterium | reverse complement strand
AAAAACGGATTCGGGATTACTTGAGTTGTGCCGGCAAAAATGATAGTATAAGCAACAGGGCAATCCGCCCTGTCTTCTTTTATGGAGATTAGTAACGGAAGGGGTCTTCTTTATATGAGTGTGCCGGCGAGAAGCATCGATATGACAGAACAATTCGGGACGGAGAGTATACTTAAGCTTATGATCAAGTTCTCCCTCCCGGCTATCGTTGCTTCAATGGTCCAAACATCGTATAACCTCATTAACATGACCTTCATCGGGCGCGCCGTAGGGCCGATGGGCATTGCGGCCATTGCGATATGTCAGCCGATCACCATGATCCAAGGCGCCATCAATCAGCTTATAGGCAACGGCTGCGCCGCGGCGGTAGCGATACGGATCGGCCGCGGCGAGAGGGAGGAAGCCAGGGGGCTGCTGGGCGTATCGGTGACGTTCAGCTTCCTGTTTGCTGTAGCGAACCTCCTCATGGGACAGTTATTCAAGGATCCGCTGCTTCGGGCATTCGGCGCCAGCGAAGCGCTTCTGCCCTATGGCAGGGATTATCTCGGCATCTCGCTCTTTGGGATGGTGCTCAGCTTCTTTATGATGATGAACCCGATGATGCGTATCGAGGGCTATCCCGGCAGGGCTATGGTAACCATGCTGTTAAGCGCGACGGTAAACGTCATCGCCACGCCTACTTTTCTCTATGTCTTCAATATGGGTATCCGCGGCGCCGCCTACGGGACGGTGTGCGGCCAGGTCGCCAGCGCCATTTGGATGCTGCTTTTCCTGACGAATAAAAACAGAGTGGTCGGGCTGAAGTGGAAATACATAAAGGTTTCATTGAAATACTTGATTGAAATGGCTTCGCTGGGTCTGCCTACCTGTCTGATGAACCTCACGCAAAGCCTGCTGTCCGTGACGATGAACCGGTCGCTGGGGGCTTATGGCGGCGATATCTCGATTTCCGCGTGGGGGGTATGCAACAGTATCAATAATCTGGTGCAGCAGCCTATATTTGGCATGAACCAGGGCGCACAGCCCATTATCGGCTACAATGTAGGCGCCAAAAATCACAAACGGGTGAAGCAGGCGCTGATCAACGCNATAATCATNGCGACGATCTTTGCNACCATGGGCTGGCTTTTGACGAGGTTTTTGCCGAGACAGCTGCTGTCTATCTTTACCACGGACCAGGAGATGATCGAAAGAGGCGTGCAAATACTCATTGTGTTCCGGTTACTGATCATCGTAGTCGGCATGCAGCAGGTCGGCGCTTCTTATTTCCAAAACAGCGGTAAACCGAGGACGTCCATTTTCCTTACCTTATCCCGCCAGGTGCTGATCCTCATGCCTGCCGTGCTGATTCTGCCCCGGTTCTTTGGATTCAACGGCATCTTGTACGCCGGCCCACTGTCCGACGGACTCTCCTCGGCGCTCACCGGCGCGTACATCCTGCATGAGCTAAGGCGACTCAATAAGCTGATCCGGGAGGACGAGGAAAACGCGAAAACCGCCTCCGGCCCCGCCGATCCGCTGATTGCGCAGGAAGAGGCGCTCTGACGAAGATAAGCGGCGCCTGTTGATCGAACCTTCACGAATCGACGCAATCCACTTTAATCCGTCTTAATCCTTTTCTCTATCGTAAAGCATAGTTCCGGCGCCATTTGGGAGTGAAATACCAGATGGCCGCCGGTTTCGTATTTGCGCAGATTCTTTTCCCCCGTGATATGGTGATACAGATAGTCCGCGCTCCTGGCCTGTACCGTATCGTCGTCCAGGGTCTGCATGATCATGACGGGGCAGCGGACGCCGGGGAGCAAAAGCTTGGTATTCCGGAGCAGGCTGTTGAATTCCGCGAGGGCCGGGATGGGCGCATGCAGGGCGGATTGCACGTAAAAACGGAAGGATTCCGAAAAGTTTGTCTGCAGATTGTTCAGGATATTCTTCGCATCCCAATAGAAAACGGGCGTGTTGATCAGGAAAAGCATCCGGATGGCGATCCTGTGGCACAGATTGAGCGCGATAAGCCCGCCCATGGAAAAACCGACGACAGCGACGTCGTCGCAATGCTGATTCAGCTCCGTTGCCGCGGCCAGCGCCGACCGGATCCAGTCGGCGCGATTAGAGCCGGCCAAGTCTCCGGGCGTACCTCCGTGTCCGGCTAACATCGGGGAAGAAACCCTATATCCACGGCTTTCGAGATACTCCCTGAGAGGCGCGAGTTCCTCCGGCGCCCCGGCAAAGCCGTGCAGCAGCAAAACGCCTGTCGGCATGAAAGACACTCCTCGTAGTTTACAGATAATTAGCTTTTCGATTCGATGCTGGCCAACTGCAGATTGCCATCCCATACGACGGCGCCGCCAAAAGCTTCCGCCACAAAGCGTAAGGGGGCGAGGGTGCGTCCGTCTATGAGGACGCCGGGCTGGTCGATCGCGACGGTCCTGCCATCGATTGTGGGGTAAGTATCGCCGATGGTCAGGATAACAGTGACGCCGCTTTTTACGGCGGTGACAGTTTTTGTATGGGAATCGTACTCAATTGTCGCGCCCAATTCTTCAAAGATGGCGCGCAGGGGAACAAGGATCCTGCCGTTTACATTTCGCGGCGGAACATCAAAATCTATACGCTTTCCGTCGATGACAACCTGAATTTCGCCTGCGGCGCCGCCGGCGGCAGTCGAAGGCGTTTCATGCGCTTCAGGCGCTTCAGGCGCTTCCGGGACAGGCGGCGCCGGTATAAATTCCATGACCTCGCTGTTTTGGTATCCTGTCGCCACCGCAATGGCCTTAACTTTTGCGGAAGCGCTGACAGCGAAGGGCAGATTGAGTTCGGGCTGCCAATGGGGCGCGCTGACGTTATACATCTTACTGTGTACCGTAGGCAGAGAGCCGTCGGTAGTATAGTAAATTTTGGCATTGCGATTTGCGCTGCTGAGCGTGACCAGATAGCTTCCGTCCGGCTGTTTCTCCGCGTTCGCTTCCGGCGGCGGCAGGGGAAAAACGGGGTCGCAGGTTACCGTGATCACGCTGACCGACTTTACAAAGCCAACGGTGGTTTGCTCCTGCGCGTCCAATTGACCATAGATCAGCTGTAGATTGATTTCTGCCATGGCTGCGAAGCTTTTTTCGCTGTGCATGAACGCAAGAATGGCGGGAACGGCGGATCCGGCGGATCCGGCGCCCTCAAAGTAATAGCGTTCCGCAAAGAGATCGTCTAACAAAAAACGCATGCTATAGCCGGCTGCGCCGCTTGGGGAAGAAGCTTCCGCTACAGTGACGGCCGTGGCTGCCTCCTTCAGCCCAGCTCTGCTCAGGAGCTCTTTCAGGGAGACGCCCCGGGCGTACTGAACAGATTTTGCCGGCCAGGTATTCCATGCGGAATACGCGTTTTGCGTTATATAGCCGGTCATGCCTTTCAGTTCGTCAAGACTGAAGGATAGCTCCCGGTCCACACCGTCGCCGGTGATGACTAGGACGGTATCTGCGGCGAGGGCAGGCAAGGCTGCTGAAAGCGTCAAAAGCAGAACAGCAAGCAGCGCCGATAGCAGCGCGGTACTCCACCGGAAGGCGGTTTTTCTGCGTGTTTCCATAGGCTTTCCTCCTCGATTCGCCATTATGATAGGGATGATACGAATATAACATAAATAGGTAAATGGTACAATGAAAGCTTACTCCAGAGGGAATTTGTAGTTGAAAATAGTAGCGTTTGATGACATAATTGTGCATGAGATTGGCGCATTCGGCAACGCGCCACATCCGTTCTTTGAAAAACATAACCGGCTCCACTGTAAGCGCCGTTTTGAGTATAGATAAAACAAAAGAAGGCGGGTTGGTAGAAATGGTGAAACAGAATGCATTATCGCGGAAGGTGTTCTCCTGTCTGCTGGCGCTTCTATTGGCGGCGGGCAGCGTTTTACCGGCCGGGCCGGCGTCGCAGGCGCTGGCTGCGGCGGGCGGGACGCTGATAACGGAGCAGCCGGCGCTGGTTGTGACGGGAACAGGAATCGTTGGCGGTGATCTGTCTGAAGCGGATCTGACCCCGGGCGTCGCTTTCGAGAAGTCCTATACCAGGGCGGAACTGGAAGCACGGGAAGAGCCGGATTATCTGGAATACTCCTGGCTCAATTCGGCTGGGACAAAGCGATTTTACAAAGCGAAGGGTGTACGCCTGGAGACGCTGTTTGCCGATACGGCGTTTACGAACGACAAGTATGCGGATTATCCAGTTAGGGCGATACAGTATATGGGTGGCGCGTATAGCGCGACCCTCGACTTTGCTGTGCTTCGCTACTTTTTCCCGCCTGTTGCAGGGGCTGCAGGAATCCCCGTACCTACCATAGTAGCAACCCAATCCGCTAACAGTACGACAGGCATTCCCGATGATACCGCAGTTACGCCCTTAACCAACCTTCTGCTGCTGACCGGCCAAATACAGGAAGACGACGTCAACAGCGCCCTGGCCAACTCGAATACGCAGAAAATCCTTGTGGGCGACGAATTACCTGCGGTTCTCCGCGTAGACAGCCTGGACTATACACGGGCGGAACTCCTGATGATGCCCCGGGCGGAGCGGAGCTATACCTACAGCGCGAGCGGAGGGGACCGGACGGACACCGCACGCGGCGTGCCTTTGGCCGATCTGTTGCAGGATATAGATATCAGCAGTCTGATTGAGTTCAGCGCCGCCGACGGATATAGTATGACGTCCTACGACATGCCGGTAAGCGAGTTGGCAGCGAAAAACGCGATTCTCGCCTATGAGACGCTCGAAAGCACGGGATGGCAAGGTATATACAGCACCGCTAAGCCCAGCGCGCCCAATCCGGCAGGCGTCGGTTACTTTACGCTCTATATCGACGGGGAATTACCGGGCAAGATGATTGACGCTATCCGCGTGAAACCTGCAGACGACCAGTTTAAGGATAGCCTCTATAAACACATTTCCCATGAGGGCGCGCCCTATAATCTTGACGCGATCACTGGCGCCACCCTGACCGTGGAAGGGCCGGGCGTCAAAGCCAGCGTTCCCATCCCTGTGCGGGATGTGGAAGAAACCGCCGCGGAGAATCTGTATCGTGACATTTACAGCGACAGCCGGCCGGGCGGCAGTGTACAGCGCATGTATGAAGGCGTTACGCTGCAATCGGTGCTGGACGGCAGGATCAACTCCCAAGTCGAGTGTATGGACGACGGCGTCGTGGTGGTGTTTAAAAACCGCTGGCGCCAGGAGATCGGGCGTATGTCTTACGCCGAGATCAGAGGCGCGCGGACGCCTGTGATCCTGGCCTATGGCACGGCAAATGCCGACGGGACGAATATAAGGCCTTTCGTATTCATTCAGGCCGCGGGCGAGGATACGACGCTGGGGAATGGNGACGGACCGCTGAAGCTGGTCTATGATCAGAATGAATTCCCGGCCCTGGCTTCAGTAAACGGAAGGTTCGGCAGCGTTGCCTATCTGTATGTCGAAGAAGGTGTGCCGCCGCCCGGATATAAGCATTCGGAATCCACCGATTCCGCCTATAGCAATAAAGCGAACACAGAATATCTGGTCACCTTCACCGGAGACGCCATTGGCCGTGAAGTAAGTTATACGGTGGACGAGTTGGAGGACATGGTGTATATGAAGGGGACAGGCCTTTGGCGGGGGGGCTGGGCCACAGGGACGAATATAGCCTCTCGAATACCACATACTGGTATGTTAACGAATATGAAGGCGTCAAGCTATGGGACCTGCTAACGACCATCGGCGTCGACGCGGAGGCTTCCCGGGACGATGAAGAAACACTGGTCAGTTTTTCTGCCTGGGACAACTATCAGGTTACGGCGCAATTCTCGCTCAAGCAGCTTGCTGATCCGGATCTCTTCTATTTCTATGAAAAATCGCCCCTTGATATTGGCACGGACCGGCCGGCCAGAGAGCAGCTGGCGACAGAGGAATACCAGCCGGACAATCAAGGCGAAGACTGGACGACGGACGACAATGGTTATCCGGTGAAAAAGGGCTATCCTGTCTTGCTTGCTTACGGCGTAAACGGTTACCCCTATGTACGCGACGCTTCCATGTCCGGATTTAAGAGCGGCCTCGGCAACGATGGCGGTCCCATGCGGGTGATCTATGGTAAGACGAATGGCTTGAACCGCACGAATCCCGATGCAGTGGAGAATTACGCCT
>WRNN01000097.1 GCA_009776595.1 Clostridiales bacterium | reverse complement strand
CGCCCGTCTGATGACCACGCTGGATGATATGGTGGACGTCATCATTAACCGGATGGGCCGGGTTGGCCTGTAATCCAGTCAGGAGGAAAGAACATGAGAGTAGCCGACCGGGCAGTAGCCAGAAATTATCTGAAGTATTTATATAAAGCACAGTCCAAATATGCCGAAACCAATCAGAGACTTGCGTCGGGAAACCGTTTTACCAAGCTGTCCGATGANGTATCCGCGGGGTCCCGGGTCCTGAGAAAGCGCATGGACCGGTATAAAGCGGAAAAGCAGCTGGAAAACGCNAANGAAGCCAANTCGGAGCTGAAGGTAGCGGAAGACAATTTGATGTCCATGAATTGGGTCATGACCATGGTGCACGAAGACAGAGTCGTCCGCGCGCTGAACGACCCGACCAGCGACGAGGGCAGGCAAATCATAGCCGCGGAGATACGGTCCATGATGGCGGAGTATCTCCAGTATGCCAATGCCAATTACGGTAATATGTTCTCCTATGGCGGGACAAATGCGTATACCGGGCCTTTCACCGTGGATGAGGACAGCGGCAAACTGATGTACAACGGGGTGAAAATGGACGCCATATACAAGGATCCGCTTACCGCCAAATATATGTATCCCACCGACAATGACCCTCTAAAAGACGCGGCTACCGGAAAGTACGTCGTCCTCAACGACGCCACAGGCGAGCGCGTGCAGGTACAGGCGGACTTTGTGGAACAGGATCCCCTCACCGGGGCATACTCGTTCAAAGCGCCGGTATTGCCAACGGATCCCGATTACACAACGGGCTTCAGTTTTATCTTNGCCGCGGAAGTGCCCATGGACGAGGATATTTATTTTGACGTAGGGCTGGGTATACGNATGTACGGGCCGGAGGTCAACCCGGCGACGGCGTTCAGATTATCCTACGCCGGTCCCGATATACTGGGCTATGGCCTCGACGAAAACGGCGTCAGTAATAATATCTATAACGTCATGTACGAGATCCAGAGGAATCTGGACACCTTCAACAGGGAAGAAGTCGAGAAATGGAACACCAAGCTCAGAACGCTTCTGGATGGTTTCCGCGCGAATATTACCGATATCGGCGCGAAAACAAGCTTCCTGGACGCGATGGAAACACGGCTCAAGGATTCTGTCGACAACCATACGGANAAGATACATGACCTTATGGGCGTGAAAGACGAAGAGGAAGCCACCAATCAAATGATGAACGATTATGTTTTGAAAGCGGTGCTGCAAATGGGAAGCCGGGTATTGCCACTTTCCCTGATGGACTTTATCCGGTAACTACCAAACCAAAGGGGAGAAAGCGAAATGATCACGCAATTGCTGCGAATCTCAACCACACCGATCAAATACGAACTGGAAATCGAAAGAGCGCGCCTGGAAATCGATCAGGACTTCATGCCTTCATCGAATATGGAGACGGAGCTGCCAAAGCTCGACGTCAAAACCAGGAATGCGCAAGTTAAATTGAATACCTATGAAGCCCGTAAATCTCTGGGTTACCACAACACCACGGACTGGTACAGAATGAATGCGGAGGCCGGTATGGAGTCGATAAGCAAGACAACGAGAGCCTATGTGGAGATCGGCAATGACATGAGCCGTATCGATGAAGGGATTACCATTGCGGATATCTTTGCCCGGAAGATACTGGGGGAGGAGCCGATTCTGTTTCAGGCATTTTTGCCCAATACAGGCGCGGACATCTCCTGGATACCTTTTGAGATAGATACCCGGTTTCAGAAAGGCGAGATAAGCCTGGACTGGGAGACCATGCGCAATATCATGAACTACGTCCCGGGAAGCGTCCGCATGATCATACTTCAACAGCCCAGCATTCAGATCGAGTATCTTGGCGGCAGATTCTATTTCCCGCCCAGCGCCGATCCGGAATATAGCGGACAGGAGGAATAAAAAATCCTCATGAAGGTTCAGACGAGAGATTTTGGGGAACTCGAGATCGAAAGCGGGCAGATGCTCAATTTCCGGCAGCCCCTCTTCGGTTTCGACGCCTATCACAACTATGCCGTACTGCATGATCCTGAACTGGGTATGGATATTGCCTGGCTTCAATCCCTGGAGGAAGCGGATCTGTGTTTTGTGCTGGTGAGCACCCAGGTAGTGCAAGCGGGGTATAGCCCGCAAATGCCCGCCGGACTGGACAGCCTGGTGGGCGAGGGCGAATATGAATGCTGGCTCATCGCCGTGGTGCAGGAGGATTTCACACAATCCACGATCAATTTAAAGAGCCCGGTGATCATCAACTGGAAAACCGGCTTTGGCGCCCAGGTGATTCTGGAGGGCGATTATCCTGTCCGGTATCCTCTGATGGAGGAGGCTGCTTCATGCTGATACTGTCCCGTAAACCGGACGAATCCCTGATCATCGAGGTGGATGGCCTGGACGAGCCGATAGAGATCATTATCACGGAACTCAATGCCAACCAGGTCAGATTAGGGATACAGGCGCCACAGGGCTGTAAAATTTGGCGAAAAGAATTGCTGCAAACCGTTGAGTATAACAAGCAAGCCGCCGCTGCCGCTTCCGCTTCCGGTATACGCGGCGTGGCTTCCAAGCTGACAAGCAAGACGAAATCGCCGGAGAAAAACAATACCGGCAAAAATTGAATCCCGCAAAGGCAAGCTGCCGCCGCGGTCACAGGATAGCGGCTTAACCATCGGATGCTTATGACGAAGCAATCCGCCGGAGGGGTGCGACAATGAAAGACCTGGAACAGATGCTGGAATTGCTGGAGCAAAAAAGGCTCTACTTTTTGCATTACGAGAAAGAAATGGAAGCTTTGCCCCTTTTGCCTGCGGAAGAACTGGATCCCTGTGTTCAAAGAGGGGCAATCCTTATCAAGAAAATTGAGGAGCTGGATGGCAGGCTGAAGCAACTGGCTCAACAAAACGGTTCCCTGGCCCGCTCGGCGCTGTATCATGATTGTGACCGGGGTCAGCTTTCAGCAGACTTAGGCAAGCTGTATGACGCTTCGATGGCTGTGAAGGCAGTGGCGAGCAGGATCCTGCAAAACGACGCTACGGTTCGCGAACGCATTGCCTATGAAAGAGATAAGGCCTTGAACAGCCTTAGGGAAATGAGTCAGCACAGTTCATCGGTAGCGAGCAAATACCGGCGTTCCGCCCAAACCGGCCTGAGCGGCGCTTTGGCGGAGCCGAAGGGTAAAGAAGTATAAAAACATAATCAGTAAGGCATGCGTATAGCAAAGATACGCAGGAAATTGAGGGTGATCCTATGGCGACAAATAATATTAACAGCAACTATTTCAGTGTTGCATCCTATTCGAATACCGGCATGTCCGGTATGATTTCCGGCCTGGACACGGAGAGCATGGTCAAACAGATGCTGTCCGCCACCCAGAAGAAAATCGATAAGCAGAACGCGCTGGCGCAACAGACCCTTTGGAGGCAGGAATTCTATCGGGATATCATTAACGCCATCAATACGGTGCGCAACAAATATTTTAATCCGGCCTTTGACGCCCCGACCGCCACGAACCTCTTGAGCGCGAAGTTCTATAATTCCATGGTTTCTACGGTGAGCGCCGGCAGCGCGGCGAAGGTGATCAGCACCGCTTACAACGCGCCGGTGGGAGAGACGAGGATCGTTGTGGAGCAGCTTGCTTCGGCGGCGAAACTGACCTCCCAACTCAGCATAGGCGTGAAAGATAATGTAACGGGCAGCGAAGCCCTGACAGACGCCCTGGCGGATGAGCGCTTTAATAAAACGCTGGTACTGCAAATCACAGATCCCGGGGATCCGTTAAATCCCTTCGAAGTCACTGTAGACCTGAACGGGGTCAATACGCAGGAAGGGATGCTGCAGGCAATCAACGGGGCGATTTCCGCCGCGGGTTCTTCCGCCGTCGCAAGCGTTTATGAGAACCGGCTGCGGATCACCGACAGCGACCCGACCGTGAATATCCACGTCCTCGGGGACAGTACCGAACTGGCGCTGCAGATGACCGGGCTTACCCGGGGTGCTTACTCCTCCGTTATGCAGGCGCAAACCGGTCAGATGCTGCAGGGAGGGACCATCAAGGCGGACGCGGGCGTGTCCCTGACGGTCAATTTGGACGGCGTGGTCAAGCAAATCACCCTGAATCCCCTTTCGAGCGGCGGGCAGATTACGGCTTCCGCGGTGGCGGATAACTTAAACACCGAATTGGACAGGGTCTTCGGGAACTATATCGACGCCAGCCTGGTAGGCGACCGCATTGAACTGCGGATGAATTTTGGCGGAGAGGAAGGCCATACCCTTACCGTCTCCGGCGCGGGCGCAGAGAAATTGGGCATTTCCTCCGGCGCCTCCAGCCGCTTGAGTACTTCTTCGAAGATCGGCGACCTGGAAGGGCTGTCAGGGGAACGTTTTTCCTTCACGATCAACGGCAAGGACTTCAGCTTCTCGAAAAGTGATACGATTGGCGCGATGATCAATACGGTTAACGCCGGCAACGCCGGGGTACAGTTGAGCTTCTCCTCGCTGAGCGGCAAGTTTTCCCTGACTGCCGCGTCCACCGGCAGCCAGCATTTCACCGATCCGTCGCAAATCCGGCAGACAGAAGGCAACCTGCTGGGGGCGATCTTCCAGACAGCGGGCGGCGTCGCTATGTTTGACGCGGCGGACTCGGTCGCCAGCGCCACGCTGACCGCAGGCAGTATCCAGGGCGAGTTTTCCGATCTCAGTCAGATCATCAACGGCGGCGCGCAATTCCGCTTCAGCGTTGACGGCGTGGAGTATATGTATTCGCTGCCGACCAAGGATACGGGCCATTTGGGCATACAGGCGATCGCTCAGTTAAACTACTGGCTGCGCGAGACTTTCGGTACTTACGACGACAGTGGCACCGAGGTGCAGAACATCGAATTTGTCAGGGATACAACGGCGATGACAGCGCAGCTGGAAATCCGGAACGGCGCCGCGGTCAGCTTTGCCCCGCCGACGGCGGATATCACCAGCACAGCAGGCCTTGAAGCGGGAAAGAAGACAGACCTTGCTTTAGCTCTGGGCCTCAATGTGGGCCAGACCTCCAATTTCGCCGCGGCGGATACGCTGGCGGACGACGTCGGCCAGCTTCAGGAGCTGATGGGCTACTTTACCGGCGGCGGCGCAAGCTTTGGCGCAAGTACAACCGTGCAGGATGTGATCGATTACGCCAATACGGTATTGGGCGGATCGGGAACGCTTAGCTTTGACGGCGGGCGGCTTGTCCTGCAGGCGAGCGGGACCCTAACCCTGCCTGTGGAAGCGGAGACGCTGTTTGGCGGATCCATCACGCTATCGCCGTCCAGCGGACAGCTTAGCGACTTCAGCGGCTATACGGCGGGGGCAGACGCCATGGTGACCATCAACGGCGTTGCTACAACCCGCAGCAGTAATACCTTCGAATTCGACGGGATGACCATCCAGCTCACGTCGGTCAGCGAGAAAGACGGAAGCGGGAACTTTATCGATACGGTGATCAACACTGAGCGGAATACGGAAGGATTGGTAGATGTATTCAAGTCTTTCGTCGAAGACTATAACGCTATGATCGACAAGCTGAACGGCTATATTTACGCGGACACCACCTACAAGAAGTATGATCCGCTTACGGCGGAACAGAAGAAGGAAATGAGCGAAAAGGAGATCGAACTCTGGGAAGAACAGGCCAAAGGCGGTCTGCTGCGCAACGATAGCATCGTATCGGCGCTCTTAAACAACTTATATTCGACGCTGTATACCCGCCCATCCTCCTCCGGGCTGGCCCTTTATGACCTGGGCATCGAATCCCCCGACTATCTGAAGCCGGGCAGATTAACCCTGGACGAAACCAAACTGCGGGAAATGCTGGCCAGCGAACCGGCGGCTGTGGAGGCGCTATTCACCGATCCGATCAACGGTATCGCGACGCGAATGAACACCCTGATGGACAATGCCGCCCGGATCAGCATCGGCAATCCCGGCAGCCTGGTGCAAATGGCGGGGGTACAGGGATCCATGACGGACAGAAACAGCATCATGTATGACGAGCTCACGAGAATCAACGAAAGGCTGAAGACGCTTCAGGACAAATACGAAAAGGAGAGACAGCGCTACTGGAACCAGTTTAACGCCATGGAACAAATCATGGCGCAGTATATGGCGCAGAGCTCGTATATGACCCAAGCGCTCGCGGATCTGGGCATGTAAGC
>WRNN01000096.1 GCA_009776595.1 Clostridiales bacterium | reverse complement strand
ATGGCTTTGTCTTCCGCGGAAGGCTCGGCTTTCCATGCGACGGCGGAGGCTAAAGCTTCCGTATGCTCGACGATAGCGGTCACCGCGCTGATATGTACGCGGCATTCATCGGAGCAGATCAAAGGCATCTTCCCGTTCACCTGAACAATTACCTTTGCGCCTCTGGACAAGACAGCCGTGGCATATCCACTGTCTGTACCCAGATAGAAATAACCGTTTTCATCCATGGGCGGGCAGTGGGCCAGTACAACCGTCGGACAGGCGTAGTTGCCAATGTAGGCTTCCGCCTCGCTCAGGTTCACGACTGTCTGATCAATGCCGCCTTGTCCCCAGGCGTTTCCCGCCTCCTGACTTAAAACTGCCGAGACGACCTCCATATGGCCCGCCATTTCCTGTGCATATACTTCTGCACCCGCCATGGCGGAGAGCCCCGTGACAGAATAGAGCCTTAACCCGCTAAAGCGGCTCCCCGATTTGTATAGGGCCCTCAATAACGCGCCGGGCTCACCGGCGGCCAGCACTGCGTCTTCGTTCCTGATCAGTGCGATTGCCTCGTCAGGCGAGCATTTTTTCGCTGTGTATTGTGTTTGATAATTCAATGCTGTTTCCCTCCCCGCTTAATTATTACCTTACAAACTGCATGTCATTATTCTACTACCTCAGCGGGTATTCGGTCAATAAGTATAAAGCAGCTTCAACGTTTTATGGGAAAATTTAGTGAAATGCGCCCTTTTTTTCTGCGATCAAACTACGCTAAAAAGAGGAGAATTTCTTTTTTTAGTGAGTAATTTTTATTGAAATATATACATTTTTTGCGTTCCGTTGAACAACCGGAACAAAAAAATCAACTTTTTTTCAAAAAACTATTGACCTTAAAGTTACTTCACCATTTAAGCTAAAAACAGAGAAAGGAGAATGCCCTATGACCGTTGGAAAAAGAATAAGAAGTATGCGGCATAATGCGAATATGACACTCAAAGAACTCAGCGCGGAAATACGTGTATCCCTGAACACCATTTATCGGTGGGAGCACGAAATCGCGGTACCCAGGAAGGAAGCTTTGAGGAGAATCGCAGAGGTGTTTCAAGTGCCGCTGAAGTGGCTGCTGTATGGCGTCACAGTCGAGGAAGGAAACGCAGCGTTGCGCCCGGACGAGATATTTGAACAGAATTTGCTGAGAATATGCAGAAAACTATCCGATACCAGCAAATATAAGATTCTCGGCTATGCAGAGCGAGTCTGGGTTGAAGAAATGAAAGAAGATACGATCACTGCATTAAGGTACTAATTCATGAATATGGCTCGAAACCTCATAATGGTTAAACTATCTTTACCCATAAAAGCAAAGGACCTGAAACGGAAGCGAACGTTCAGGTCCTTCTCTTTTTATTTCACGATAACTGCCAGCATAACGGCTTGTTCGCCGGAGGTATTCATTACGCTATGGCCGAGCCCGTCGCCGGTGATGATCAGGTCGCCGGGTTTCGCCTGCATGACATTGCCGTTGTCGTCGACCTCCAGTTCACCGCTGAGGATGTAGAAAAATTCCGTATCCGTATCATGATTGTGATAACCAATGCCGGACCCGGGGTCCAGGACAAGGAGTGAAAACATCTGGACATGGTCAGGGAGCGTATCGGTCCAATTGCGTTTGATCATCTCACCGGGACCCCCCCTGACGTTGGGAATCGCCTCTTGCGTCATCTGTTCTTTGCTAAAAAACATACATACCCCTCCTCTATCATTTGTTACCCTTGTAACCCAAAGTAGCGAAATTTCCGTTTTTACGGTATACTCTCGTTGTGGTTTAAAAAACGCTTGAGTGAGGTGCAGAGGACATTGATACATTTTGAGTGCGATTACGCGGATGGCGTTCATCCGCGCATACTGGAGCGGCTGACGCAGACGAATGAGGAGCAGGCGCCGGGATACGGCGCGGACATTCATTGCGAAAGGGCCGCCGGTTATATCCGTAAATGCTGCGGAAAAGAAGACGCGGCCGTCCACTTTCTGGTAGGGGGAACGCAGGCTAACCTGACGGTGATAGGCGCCCTCCTGAAGCCTTATCAGGGGGTAATCTCGTCCGAATGGGGGCATATCGAGGAACACGAGACCGGCGCCATAGAAGCGACCGGACATAAAGTGATGATTCTGCCAAGCGCGGACGGTAAGATCAACGCCGCTCAGGTCGAAGGTCTTTGTCAGGATCATGCGCATGACGAAAATCATGAACACAGGGTTCAGCCCGGCATGGTGTATATCTCACATCCGACAGAAAACGGAACGTTGTACACGAAGCGGGAACTGGAGGAAATCGCCGGGGCCTGCAGGAAATGGGGTATTCCGCTCTATATGGACGGCGCCAGGCTGGGCTACGGCCTTGCTGTGACGGCAGCGGCAGGCGCAAGGCGGGAAGATTGGCCGTCCTTGCCGGACATTGCCGATCTGTGCGACCTTTTCTATATCGGAGGCACCAAGGTAGGCGCCATGTTTGGCGAGGCTCTCGTGATCACCAATAAAGCGTATCAAGAGGATTTCCGCTATCACATTAAGCAAAGAGGCGCGCTTCTGGCGAAGGGCAGGATGCTGGGTATCCAGTTTGAAGTCTTGTTTGAAGACGGCCTGTATTTACAAGCGGCAAGCCATGCCGTGGCGATGGCGGATTTGATCAGGCAGGCATGTGTACAAAGGGGCTATCCGTTTTTATACGAAACATCCGCGAACCAGATTTTCCCGATCTTTCCGGAGCGTGTTATCCGGGAACTGCAAAGGAAATATGTTATCCTTATCCGGACGGGAACCGGGGAAGTTAAGGGGGAGCCTTGCGCCGCTGTCAGGATTTGCACAAGTTGGGCAACTTCAGAAGCGAACGCGAGGCAACTGGCGGCGGATATTGTTTCGACATAAGGCTGTCGGACCGGATTGAGGGTCAGGGAATCACAGGGTTGGGCGAGTCGCTTTCGGCGTCGATCCAGTAAACGGAGCGGCCTTTCGCCTTGGGCTCCGCCAGTTGCAGGCGCCGTACCCCGCGCCGGAGAAAATCGTTCCAAAATGCCCATTCATGGGTCCCGGCGCCCTCTTCATAGATATGCGGGTAGCCGATGGCCTGCAGATAAGCGCTGAATTTACGATTGCCGTATACCATTCTGTCATGATAACCGCAGGCGATATATAATTCCGGCAGGTTTTCGCCGCTGTCCANNACCTGTTTCGCCAGAATCTCAAGGTTCTTGTCACTTTCCTTGAGCATCCGGATATCCCCGCCGGCGAGGTCTTCGAGATACCCTTCGTCGACGCCTCTTTTGTCTGCTTCAGCGGATCTGCTATCGATGAGTTCGGTTAAGAAACCCGATGAAAGCGCGATGACCTGACTGAAGGCATGATGATACTTCAGCCCGTTATATAAAGCGCCATAGCCGCCCATGGACAATCCGCCGATAAAGGTATCTTCGCGGCTTCGGGACAGCGGAAAGACTCTCCTGCTGAAATCCAGCAGCTCGCTGCCGATGAAGGTACTGTATAATCTGCCGCTGCGTGTGATGTCGACATAGAAAGAGTTTTCACCGGAAGGCATTACAATAGCCAGGTCGTTTTGAAGAGACAGTTCCCGTATTCTCGCGTAGGTCATCCAGTGGGCGTTGTCTCCGGCATAGCCGTGGAGAAGGTACAGGGTTTTGAATTGTTTTTCCTCCCGCGGGAGTTCCCCGATATCCGCGTCGACGGGAATGAACGCGTTAAGGGATACCATCCGCTTAAGCGATTGCGACATAAAACTAACCTGAAACATAGCCATTCGTGAACACCCTTTCTGCGACGGGCGGCGCCAATGTATCATTGGCGCGGCCCGGGATGATGCTATATGAAACCCGTTAAAGAATCTATACATCGGGTTTCATATAGCGGCGCATCTGGATGCGCCCTGCGAACGTAGGGAGCGGAGGGATGAGCGGCGTGTACGCGAATCCCGACGGGGCATGGGGCGGCGCCCCATATAGAATGATTATGAGGATTCATATAAGAAGGCAATCCTGCGGCTCAGGCTGGCGACAAAGCCTTCATTTGATCCAGGATAGCTTTTGCCTGCGCTGTTTCGTCGGAAGGAAAATGAAGGGCAATTTCGATTATGCTGTCATCCGTCTTGTGAAAGTATACCTGATACTCTTCCTCCATGCGGGAGTAACGGAAACCGAGATATTCTTTGCCTGCGATGGTCCGGTAATACGGCGCGCTGATCGTAAAGTCGGCGAAAGCGTCGGACAATAAACCGGTTACATAAGAAACCCGGTCCATTTCACTGGCGTCGGTTGCTTCGCTTTCCACGGAAATCTGAAGCGTCGCCTTCCGGTCTGATCTGACGGCAAGGCCTTCGATCGCCTTTGTCCCGCTGTCGACGCCGGCGGCATAGTCTTGTAAATCCCACTCGTCGGGCAGGGTGACGCGCATATCCAGCTTTGAGCTGGTGTAAGTGTTCCCCGTCCAATTGCCGTATTTCGTGTCCGCGTTTCTGATAACCGGCTCGCGGGCGCCGCTTTGCTGGGGCGGCTCGATGATGATATCGCATATCCCGTCGGCTTTCTTCTTTCTGTTCCACGAAGCGGTGTAGACGGAGAGGGATATCTTTTCTTCCGCAGTTCCCTGGTCGCCCGTAAGCCTGATGAACATGGATTCCTTGTTGCCGAGCGGAGAAACAGCAAAATCTTCACTGCTGATCGACTTGATTTCGTCCAGCCAATTCCCTTTCGTATCCGCAAATCTGCGGTTATAGAGATCCCATCCGCCTGATTCGTCAATCAGATGGACGTCCATTTCCACCACAGCCAGCCGACCGCTTTCATTAGCCAGCCCATAGTTCACCTTTTCTGCAGGCGACAGCACTTTCGCACTGTGAACGGTTACTTCGACATAAGGTTCTGCGCTTTTGTCATCGATATTCTGTATCGCTTTCACTTCGCCCGGTACAAAGGCGGCCTTGTATTTTTCAGGTTTCTTTTCGACTTCGCCGGTTTCCGCGGTTTCCGCGGTTTCCCCGTTTTCCGATGCTTCCGTTTTAGCTGAGTTTCTGTCTATCAACATGTATATACTGAAAACAACGACGCCAAAGAGAAATATACAAATAAAGGGCAACGCTGCTTTCCTGATCAGGCTGTTGTTCTTTTTTTCGTTCGGTTCTGCTGTGCTTGCTGCGGCAACTCCTTTTACTGCTTTGGCCTTTTTTTCTTTCCTGGGTTTTCCTTTTTTCTCCTTTTTCGTCTTGATGTCTTTTTTCTCCGTTTCTGCCATATTGTGAATCTCCAATTCTGATAGATGAAGCATAGTATACCATACGACGAAACTCCCGCTGCGTTCCTCTTGCGGATCATTAAGTCTATGGAAGTGATAACATTTCATATCATACGGCTTAGTTGATAGCAATTCGTCAAATGTTGAAGTATAAGCTGCTTGACAACGTAGATGACAAAAGAATCCTGTCTATGGTATGATGAATATGGTCGTAACGACAAGTTGAAAAGGTGGTATGAAATGATCAACCAGATGAGTATAGTATTCTTCCTGACGCCAAAGGAAGAAGTAGCCTATATTTATGAAGATAACGACTTGGGGCAGACACTGGAAAAAATGGAAATACACCGCTATACGGCGATACCTGTGCTGAAACGAACCGGCGAATACCTGGGGACGATGACGGAAGGCGACCTTCTTTGGGCGATTAAAAATCAGTATCAAATGGATTTCCGGACCGCCATGCAGGCGCCTCTGTCCGACCTGCCCAGGCATTCGGATAACTTAGCGGTAAAAATCTCAATGGATATCGACGATATCATCACAAAATCCCTTGATCAGAACTTTGTGCCGGTGGTAGACGACAGAGGCATGTTTATTGGTATCGTTACACGCCGGCATATTATTCAATACTATAAAGACAAACTGGAGCAGCGCGGCCACGAAGCTGCTCAAAAAGACGTAGACGAAATCGTTTTGCAGCATCGGTCGCTGCGTAAATAAACAACGGAGGGCAATGCATGAAACTATATATAACCATTGGGCTGGCGGTAGTATTGAGCCTTGGGATAATCGCCGGCTGCACCGGGACCGGCGGAACAGGAAGGGAATCATCAGGCAACAACGGATCTGCCGCACCTGCCGCACCGGCCGCACCGGCCGAGCCTGCTGTGCCTGCTGTGCCTGTCGAGCCGGCCGCACCGGCCGAGCCTGCTGT
>WRNN01000095.1 GCA_009776595.1 Clostridiales bacterium | reverse complement strand
TTCTCGATCAGGAGGCTTATGCGCGGGGAACCAGCGTCTATTTCCCGGATCTCGTCCTGCCTATGCTGCCGCCGGAGTTATCAAACGGGATATGCAGCCTGAATGAAGGCGAAGACAGGTTAGCCATAAGCTGCCTGATGATCCTGGACAACGAGGGAAGGGTAACGGGTTACGAAATCCGGCCCTCCGTCATCCGGGTTAGCGAGCGGCTGAACTATACGCAGGTTCAGGATTATCTGAACAGCGGTATCCGCGAAACTAAGCCGGTCCTTCACCCGGAAGGCGTTGCGCCGCCTTTTCAACAGGAAGGGACCGCGGCGATGCTCAGCGATATGGCGGAGCTGAGTACGGCACTTCGCAGGAATCGCATGAACAGGGGTGCCCTGGATTTTGAACTGCCGGAGTGTCAAATCGTTCCCGGGCCCGACGGCAGGGCGATGGATCTGAAGCGAAAAGAAAGGATGCTTTCGGAAAGCATCATCGAAGAATGTATGATTGTCGCCAATGAAACGGTGGCTTTGAATTACCAAAATATGGATATTCCATTTCCCTACCGGGTGCATGGTAAACCGGGCGCCGAAAAGCTGGCTGCTGTTCAGTCGATGCTGGAAGTCTTTGGCTTCCACATGGATAGAAAGCAGAGCGGTTCACAGACGTACCAACAATTTCTGAATAAGGTTAAAGGCAATGAGGGGGAAACGCTTGTCTCCACGCTGCTGCTGCGTTCAATGGATCATGCGTACTACAGTGTGGAGAATCAGGGCCATTTTGGATTGGCGTCAGATTGTTATTGCCACTTCACCGCGCCGATCCGCCGCTATCCGGATCTGATGGTCCATCGGATCATCAAGCAGGCTGCTTCCGGCTCTGCATGGACAGCAAGGCGAAGAAGCGCCCAAGCCTCAGGGGATGCGGCTCTCCATCCGCTTCGGGCAAAGACGGAGGAAAAATGCCGGGAAGCAAGTCTCAGAGAACGCATAGCCGAAGATGCGGAACGCAAAGCAGACAGCCTGTGGAAAGCCGATTATATGAGCCGGTTTGTGGGAGAAGCCTTTGACGGCATCATCAGCGGCGTGACAGATTACGCCCTCTTCGTCGCGCTGGAGAACACGGCGGAGGGCATGCTGCACATATCCAGGTTGGATGGTTACTTTGAATATGCGGAAGGGAAGATGGCGCTGATCAGCGATCACAGACAAAAGCAATACAGGTTAGGCGACCCGATCCGCGTACGCCTGGAAAGCGTGGATGTAGGCCTCGGTCGCATCAACTTTACACTGGATGATAGTGGCGAGTGATTACCCCCGCTAGTTCAGGCGGTATGCGTCTGACACTATTGTGAAATCGCTGTCTATGCCATTGGTGAGGTAGACTTGTTTGTCCTTTGTCACAAAGACGCCTTCCACCCCTTCCGTGCCGTTCAGCAGCGCNAGCCCGCGCTCCAGGCCAAGTAAAAAAGCTGTCGTTGAAAANCCGTCGCAGTCCGTAGAGGAGTTCGACAGGATCGTAACTTGAAGCAGTTCGGTTTCCGACGGATAGCCGGTGTGGACGTCCAGAATATGATGATAGACTTTATNATCTTGAATGAAAAACCGNTCATACGAACCGGATGATACGAGGCTCATGTCGGATTTTTCAAATACCGCAAAATAATCGCTATCTTCTCCTGCCGGATCTCTGACGCCGATTCTAAAATCTGAACCGTCAGGCTTTTTGCCAAGAAGAACGATATTGCCGCCCAGATCGATCACGGCGCTGCGCACGCCTTTGGCGGCGAGCAAATCCTTCACCCGATCGGCGATATACCCTTTGGCAATGGCGCCGAAATCAAGCTTCATGCCCGGATATTTTAGCATCACCCTGCCGTCCCCGTTGATCAGCACGTCGTGATACCCGATCAGGGAAAGGGCATTCTCCCGTTCCTCTTCTGAAGGTACACGCCCGCCCCCGTCCGTAATGCCCCATAGGGAAACAAGAGGGCCGACTGTGCAGTCAAACGCGCCTTCCGACAGATCGGAAAAAACGCTGCTTTTCNTCAGCAGGGNCAGGGTTTCTTCCGATACTTCAATATATTCTTTACCTGCGTTTTGGGCAAGCCTGTCCGGATCGCTTCCCGGCAAGGAAGCGGACAGGATATTTTCCANNCGGCGTATTTCGTCNAATACTATCTGGAACAGGCTTTGATCTTCGCTGTCATACAGGGTTATCGTGATGAGCGTATTCAGCTGAAAGCTCTGCGCGCTTATCGGCGCCGGCACAGTTGCTTCTTGCGTAGTGCAGGCGCTAAGCGGGAGAATCAGGAGGATAAACAGGGACAGAAGNGGCAGTCCTTGTGCTTTCATATCTGCCTCCCGGTACCGAAATCGGCGTTCATCAATCCAGGTCGACGGTCTGGAAGACATTTCGCAGAAGATCGATCAGAAGCAACTTTTTCCGCAGAAGGCCGCTTTTTCCGGCTAACAGCTTCAGCGTCTCGCTGCACTGGATAGCCGCTACCATTTGCGGCGTAAAGGGNGGNTTTCCTGCCGGATTGTNTTGCGGNCGGGATTCGCTTCCCGCGTATAGCGTATGCAGCGTACCGTCCCCCGGGAATACGCAGCTGACCTGCCCATAGAATCCGCCTATGGCGCCGTGAATCAGAGGGATATCGGCAGAAGCGCATCCATCCTCCAGGACCAGACGCGAGGGGATCGAATCCAGACAATCCACGACCGCGTCATGCCCGGATAGCAGGCGGCGGCAGTTATCCTCTACCAGCAGTTCCATATAGGCTTCGATCTCGACGCTGCTGTTGACGAGGGACAGGGCCAGTTTGGCTTCCTGCGCTTTGCTTTTACCCAGGTTTGCCTCTGTACAGAATAATTGCCGGTTCAAATTGCTCGGATCAAACACATCGCCGTCGATCAAGCGGAGCTTCCCCACGCCGAAGCGCGCCAGGGACATGGCGACATAACCGCCCAGCCCGCCGCAGCCGACGACACATACGGATTTGGCGTGAATGGCTTCCACTTCTTCTCTGGAGAAGGCGTTTGTATTCTTTACGTATCTTTCAAAGTTACCTATCACGGCCCGATGCTCCTTATCAGCCGGCGATAGCCGTACCCGTACGGCCGGCGACGCCGTCTCTGGCTTTCTCCAGCAACGTGATGAGCGCGCGGCGCCCGGATTTGGATTTGGCGAAATCTACAGCGGCTTCCATTTTCGGCAGCATGGAACCCGGCGCGAAGTGCCCTTCGGCGATATACTTTTCCGCTTCCGCAATGCTGATGTCCGACAGCCATTGCTGGTCTGCTTTGCCATAATGAATGGCGGCTTTCTCTACGGCGGTAAGAATGATCAGGTAATCCGCGTCAAGATCCTTGGCCAGGCGGCAGCTGGCATAGTCCTTATCGATGACGGCCGCGACGCCTTCCAGCTGGTTGCCCTTTTGTATGACAGGAATCCCGCCGCCGCCGCAGGCGATGACGATATAGCCTTCATTGACCATCGCTTCGATCAAACCGATTTCAACGATTCGCTGAGGCTTAGGCGAAGCCACTACGCGTCGCCAGCCCCTGCCCGCGTCCTCTGTGACGGCGTAAATCCCCTCCGCCTCCACAGCGAGAGCCTCTTCGTGGCTCATAAAGCTGCCGATGGGTTTTGTCGGCTTTTGAAACGCCGGGTCTCCGGCGTCCACCACAACCTGCGTGATCAGGGTAACCACTTCTTTGTTGACGCCCCGATCCAAAAGCTCCGTGCGCAGCGTGTTCTGTAAATCGAAGCCGATGTAGCCCTGGCTCATGGCGCCGCAGATCGGAAGGGGCGTCGGGGGATACTTATCCGGTTCTTTCGCGTTCAGCTCTCCCATGGCCAGGTGGATCATACCAACCTGCGGGCCGTTGCCGTGGGATATCACTACCTGATGCCCCTCTTCAATGAGATCCGCGATAGCTTTTGCCGTATTCCGCGCAGCAGCAAACTGCTCGTCGGGACCGTTACCGAGAGCGTTGCCCCCAAGGGCAATGACAATACGTTTTGACACAATGAAGCCTCCTAAGCGTTTAAAGTGGGCTGACGCTAACAATCCAAACGAAGCGGCATCCCCTAAGTAAGATGATTTGATGGGACGCTATCCCATACCCTAACTTCAGCGGATGTACGTCAGCTTTTTCCGGTCAAGCTCGTGGGGCTTTTGGATGCTTTTTGGCGTCCCGATTAAAACCCCGATACCGAAGCCATAGCCTTCAGGAAATTGCAGGCGCGCTTTATATGACTCTCCTTTCGGCCCGTTTATCGGCGTTCCGGCCATGCCGCATATGACGCTGCCAAGGCCAAGGGAATGGGCGGCAAGGGCCAGGTTTTGGCTGAGGATGCCGCAGTCCATAGCGGCGCCGGTATCCGCCGCGATCATAAACATACAGGGGGCGTTATAAAAAAGCTTTCCGCCTCTCGACATCATGCGTTCGTAGGTAGATTGATCCTCGGCTTCCGCAAGGATACGCATTCCTTCTACGTCAAGTTCATCGATCAGCGCCTTGTCTGTGACAATGATCACATGCCAGGGCTGGCGGTTTACACCGCTTGGCGCGGCCAGCGCCGCTTCCGCCAGAGCGTTAACCTGTTCGTCCGTGAGCGGCGTATCCGCGAAGTCACGGCATGAAAAGCGTTCAGCGATCGTTTTCAAGGTATCATTCATCGTTTAACCCTCCCTTATTCAAGTAGTTCACTGCTTCTGAAACGTTTCGTATATTGTAGCAAATGCGATTCTCAAATGCAAAAAAAATTTGAGAATTTAAGTTCAGAATGAGCAGAACGCCCCCAATGGTTTGAGGGCGTTCTTTCTTCTTGCGGTATGTGCAATATGTGCGTTCTGCTAACTGCGTATCTTAGAAATTCCGAAAGCCTACTTTCGTGCCGCGAGTTTCGATGACGCGCGCCTTGCCGGAATTGTTCCAAAGGCTTGTGCTATTGACGCTTGCCGTACCGTCGTCGGAAAGGACCCTAATGGTTTTGAAAGAATTATTGAATGCAGAAGCCGGCGCGTAGAGGTCCAGCGCCGAATAGCCTGTTTCCCGGATTTCAATGGTAACCGTGAGACCGGGCATATTCATAATCGCAAAAATCTGGTTATACGTCAGCTTGAGCACAATCCTGTCGTTAATGATCTCATAATCCACTTCCACGCCATTGATGTAGACTTTTGGAAGCGCCGTCTCGCCGGATTGCTCCCAATGCGCAACCAGGACGATGTCGCCGGTGATCGGGCTGTCAAAGTCAAATTCGGCGTCATCCAGGAACCATCCTACAAAGCTGTAGCCATACATAACAGGATCTGAGGGACGGGGTACCGTCATGCCGGACTCGACCGATATGTACCAAATCTCGTTGCCCACGTCAAAACAGACTGTAAAGGTTACCGGAGGCGCCAGGACCTCGATCTCCGCTACGTCGCTGAATTCGCTGGTGAACACGACGGAAGCTTCGCAGTAGAAGTAATAGGGACCGCCGTCGGCCGTCAGGTCCGCCGGAATCGCAAACGCGGGGTCGGTAGCGCCTTCAATGGGCGTACCGCCTTCGTTGGAGGGGATAGTGTTGCTATACCACTGGTAAAGCACATTGTCTGTACCAAGCGGGATGGCTTCGATATATAGGAACCCTTCGATTTCCCCTTCTGTAACGACGGTGTTTGCGACGGGTTGCGTGACGATCTGCACGCCGGGATCGGTGATGATGGCGCTTACCACCGAGACCACCGCGACATCGCTGAACTCGCTGGTGAAGACGACGGAAGCTTCGCAGTAAAAGTAATAGGGGCTATCTAACGACGTCAGATTCGCCGGAATCGCAAACGCGGGATCAGTGGCGCCTTCAATGGGCGTGCCGCCTTCATTGGAAGCGACAGTGTTACTATACCACTGGTAAAGCACTCCATCTGCGCCAATCGGGACCGCTTCGACATACAGGAACCCTTCGATTTCCCCTTCCGTGACGACGGTAAATTCGGCGGGTTGTGTGAGAATCTGCACGCCGGGATCGGTGATGACGCCGCTTTTAACCTCGACCTCCGCTACGTCGCTAAACTCGCTGGTGAACACGACGGAAGCTTCGCAGTAGAAGTAATAGGGACCGCCATCTACCGTCAGGTCCGCCGGAATCGCAAACGCAGGAGAGGTGGCGCCTTCAATGGGCGTGCCGCCTTCGTTGGAGCGGACGGTATTGCGATACCACTGATAATACACTTCATCCGTACCAAGCGGGATGGCTTCGATATATAGGAACCCTTCGATTTCCCCTTCCGTAACGAC
>WRNN01000094.1 GCA_009776595.1 Clostridiales bacterium | reverse complement strand
GGATTTGGGCCGCAGGGGATACCTTAACGGAATCGGGCAGGAAACAGGAAGAGAAGCAGCTTTGGCAAGCCTTTGTATCCGCGGGAGACCCCCATGAAGAGGGGAGCGAATGGGCTTTTGTCGGCAGCCAGCTGGAATGGATCTATCCCTGGAGGCAGGCAGCCGCGACGGCGGCAAAGCTTTCTGTCACACAAGCCAGGGGACGCCTTTACCCGGAAGAGGATCCGGAAGCGGCGGATGCGGCATGGAATGTGGAAGGGGATCTGCCCGGATGGGAAGGCCCGGCGTTTATGCGCGGGGAGGAAGCGCTTTCTCCGGGAGAAAAGGGGANCCTGCTGCATCGGGCCTTAGCCGGAATACAGCCGAAGGAGGCCCAATCCTCTATGGAGGAAAGCAGGTTCAAAGGCATGTCCCACCGGGAAGCGGCGCTGGACTATCTGCAGGCACTCTTTGTTTCTCTGGAAGAGAAAGAAGTGATGCGACCTGCGGAGACGGCGGCGCTTGACCGGGAGATGCTGGTCCATTTTCTGCTAAGCGAACTGTTTCATCGCATGGCTTTGGCAGATGCTCGCGGCGAATGCCGTCAGGAGGCAAATTTTACCATGACCGTTCCCGCGGCGCGCCTTTATCCGGAATGGCGGAACGGGCAGCAGAAGGATCCATCTGTGGAGACAGTTGTGCTGCAGGGGACGATCGACGTCTATTTTAAAGAAGGGGACAGCCTGATCCTGGCGGATTTTAAAAGCGACCGGATAGCGCCCGGTCGCGAAGAGGATTTGCTGAAACGTTATGGCAGCCAGCTCCGCCTGTATGCCGAAGGGCTGGAGGGTTATACCGGAAAGCCGGTCGGGGAGATGCTGCTCTTTTCCCTGCCCCTGGGTAAAGCGATCCGGCTGGAGTAGTAGAGGCAGGGTTTGCGGCACTGCGATTCTGCGCCGCCGGATGCTGCGTAAGCTGTGCTAAGCCATCGCTTCCTTCAGTAACGCGAGGCAGTGGCTGAAATCGGATACCACCGCTTCGATAGGCGCGGTCGCCGACAGGTCCACGCCCGATTCTTTCAGCAGGTCGATGGGGTCTTTACTGCCGCCTGCCGACAGAAAGCGGAGNTAGGCGTCGACAGCGGCGGCGCCGTCGTCCAATATACCCCTGACAAGGCAGATCGCCGCGGAAATGCCGGTTGCGTATTGGTATACGTAGAAAGGACGGTAGAAATGGGGGATGCGGCTCCATTCGTAAGTCAAACAGTCGTCGATGAAGAATCCTGGACCGTAGTATAGCGCATAGAGCTGCCGGTAGGCCTCGCATAAACCCGCGGGGGTTACCGGCTCGCCGGATTCAACCAGATTATGCATATGCCGCTCAAAGTCCGCAAAGAAGCCCTGGCGGTAAAAGGTGGAACGGATACTGTCCAGATGACCGGAAAGCAAATAGGCTTTCTCTTCCGGACTGTCCGCTTGATTCAACAGGTAGTGGAAAAGCAAATTTTCGTTTACGGTGGAGGCTACTTCGGCGCTGAAGATACAGTAGTCCGCGTCCACAAAGGGCTGGGCGCTATTGCTGTAATGGCTGTGCAGCGCATGCCCCAGTTCATGGATAATGGTAAAAAGGTCGTCCTGCGTACCGTTGAAATTGAGCAGGCTGTAGGGATGCACCCCGTATACGCCAGTGGCGTAAGCGCCGGTAGCTTTGCCTTTGTTCGGGTATCTATCCATCCACCGGTCCTTGAATGCAAGGGCCATCGTATTTCTGTAGTCTTCACCCAGAGGCGCGACGGCAGCCAGCACGATTTCTTGCGCTTCTTCGAAGCTGTAGATGTGGCTGTGCCCTTTCACCAGGGGGACAAACAGGTCATAGAAATGGAGATCGTCATAACCCAGGGTCTGCTTGCGAAAGCCCAGATACTCCTGAAGGGGCGCCAGATTTGTCCTGAGCGTGGACAGGAGGTTGTCGTACACCGTTAGGGGAATATTGTTCGGCGCCAGCGCTTTCTCCAAAGAGGAAGCGTAATGCCGGGATTTGGCGGCGAGCACGTGATAATGGGTATTTGCCGCCAGAGCGGAGCAAATAGTGTTGACAAACTGGCGATAGACGCTCAGCAGCCCTTCATAATACCGCTGCCGAAAGCTCCGGTCTTCGGAATCCAGGGCTTTGCGGTAATTGGCTTCATTGGCGGCAATCGCTTCGCCGTCGGGGCCCTCCACCTCGGGATAGAGGATGTCGTTGACGGTAAGATCGTCAAAGATTTTGTCAAAGTTGCCGGCGACGGCGTCCATCCGGTTCATCAGCTCTTCCTCCGCCGCGGACAGCACATGGCCTTTCTGGCGAAATAGCTTGGTCATCGACCAGGCATAGACCGTCAGCTCCGGACAACGCAGGCAATAGGTTTGAAACGTCTCCGGATCCATAGCCAACAGTTCCGGTTCCAGAAAGGCTGTTTTCTCCCCTATGTCTGTCAGGAGATACTGCATACGCCCAAAGAGTTCTTTCGCTGCCGGCTCTCCCATATCGGAATCAAAAAACAGCCGGATATAGGTACAAGCCCGATCCGCGGCGATTCCCAGGGCGTCGCTAAGCTTCAGTACTTCCAACAGCGCCTCCGCTGAAGAAGCGACCCTTCCTTGCATTTCGGCGATTTGTGCAGCCAGGCAGCCCGTTCTTTCCAGTTCGGCAAGGCATTCTTTGTCGTCGGGATAGAGATCCTGAAGGTTCCAGGTGTCATTGAGATCCACTTCTCTTCTTTCTTTCATTTGTTGTCACTCCTTCGCGTTGCCTCTCCTTCACGGGAAGCTGCTCTATCCGGACGCCGACTGCATTTTCAAGGTATAGTTTATTATAACACAAATGAGGATTGACGAAAGCACCGTATCTCCGTCATAATAGGAACTGATGCTAAATCGAATGACGCGAAGGGCGCGTCACAAAGAAAACGCGGAAGCGGCGAGGGAGGAAGCGCCGGTGGGAGCAAGGATTGCAGAAGTTTTTCCGGACTCGATTGCCTCCCGCCTGGGGCTGGTTCCGGGTGATGAGGTAAGGAAAGTAAACGGGGAGACCCCTTCGGATTTGATTCGCTTCCGTATGGCCTGGGCAGGGGAAGAGGTCCTGCTCGAAGTGGAGACAAGCGCCGGGATAAAGAAATATTCGATTGAAAAAGACTATGACGAAGGCCCCGGCGTCAGCTTTGAGGAAGCGGTGTTTGACGGGATACGGCATTGCGCGAACCGTTGTGTATTCTGCTTTGTGGACCAGATGCCGCCGGGCTGCCGCGAAAGCTTATACGTCAAAGACGACGACTTCCGNNTNTCTTTTNTGCAGGGCAGNTATATCACGCTGACGAACCTCAGCGGGGAGGATATGGAGCGAATAGAGAAGGAAAAGCTGTCGCCTCTCTATGTATCTGTTCACGCAACGGATCCGGCGGTAAGAAGCCGGCTGCTGGGACGCAAAGAAGCGGATCCTTTTGCGGAGACGATGGCTCGCCTGGGAGAGGCCGGTATCGAATTTCATTGTCAGATCGTTCTTTGCCCCGGCTACAACGACGGCCCTGTCCTGCTCCGGACGGTGGAGGATCTTGCGCGTATGAAAGGCGTCCTGTCGGTATCTGTCGTTCCCGTCGGCCTCACCCGGTATCGGCAGGGCTTGCCCCTGTTGAGAGCGGTGCGGCCCGCGGAAGCGGAAACGCTGATTGAAGCATGGGAGGAGCTGCAGGCAGGATATCTGCGGGAGAAAGGCAGCCGTTTTGTCTGGCTTTCCGATGAATTCTATGCGCTTGCCGATAAGGAACCGCCGGAGGCGCAGACATATGAAGACTATCCCCAGTGGGAAAACGGCGTCGGCCTGGTCCGCGCTTTACTGGAAGAAACAGANCAGTACAGCCTTCCCGACGCCCTGCCCGGGAAGAAGCATCTCATCCTGGCGGGAGGNACCGCCGCAATGAGAATGCTGGAACCTTTGTGGCGCAGGCTGCGCAGGGTAAAGGGGCTCAGTTTGGATNTACAGCCTTTGGAGAACCGGTTTTTTGGCCCCTCGGTCAATGTCAGCGGATTATTAACGGGAAAATGCCTTTTGGAGGGCTTAGGCGCCCTGGCCTATCCTCCCGGTTCGCGGGTGTATCTTCCTGAGGTTATGGTCCGGGGCAGGGAAGGGCTCTTCCTCGACGGATTAAGCGTAGCGGAAGTCAGCCGGAGGCTGGGGCTGAGACTGGAATTTCTTCCTCAAAATGGTTGGGATATGCTGGAAAAACTCTTAGGCACAGAGGAAGGGGACGGATTGTGGCAAAGCCGGTTATAGCGATCATAGGACGCCCCAATGTGGGGAAATCCACGTTGTTTAACAGGCTGGTCGGCGGGCGCGTCGCGATAGTGGACGATACGCCGGGCGTGACAAGAGACCGGCTGTACAGGGATACCGAATGGCAGAACACTTGGATGACCTTTGTGGACACAGGCGGAATCGATCTGGTGGAAGAGGAAAGCACGATCCTCGGGCAAGTCAGGCTTCAAGCGGCGATCGCTATGGAAGAAGCCGACGTCATCGTCTACGTGGTAGACGGCAGAACCGGCCTTACCCCGGAGGACAGGGAACTTGCTTTGCTGCTGCGAAGGACAAAGAAGCCGGTAATTGTATGTGTCAACAAGACAGACAATTTTGTGAATAATTTCAACGCGATGGAGTTTTATAGCCTTGGCTTCGGGGAGCCGATACCGGTATCTTCCCTGCACGGGATGAATACCGGNGACCTGCTGGACGCCATCGTTCAGGCGCTCCCGGNGAGCGCGGAGGAGCATAGGGAGCCGGATATTATTCACATTGCGGTGATTGGCAGGCCGAATGTGGGCAAATCTTCCCTGGTTAACGCGATAATCGGACAGAACCGGACGATCGTCAGCGAGATTCCCGGTACGACAAGAGACGCCATCGATACGCCGTTTAAGGCAAACGGACAGAATTTTGTCATCGTAGATACGGCGGGATTGCGCAAAAGAAAGAACGTGGAAGGGGGACCCGAGCGCTACAGCGTGATCCGCGCCTTGCGCGCCGTTGACCGCTGCGACGTTGTACTGATGGTGATTGACGGCAGCAGCGGCCTGACCGAGCAGGATAAAAAAATAGCCGGCTATGCCGACGACGCGGGACGCGGCCTGATCCTGGTGATCAATAAGTGGGATCTGGTAGAAAAAGACCAAAATACGATGGCGCGCATGGAAAAACAGTTGCGGCAGGAATTGGGCTTTCTGGCCTATGCGCCGATCCTGTTTCTCTCCGCCTTGACAAAGCAGAGGATAGGGAAACTGCCGGAGCTGGTTTCTTTTGTCGCCGAACAACAGAATCATCGGGTCAGTACAAGCGTCCTCAACGACGTTCTCACCCAGGCGGTGCAACTGAACCCGCCGCCTACGGATAAAGGCAGGCGGCTGAAAATTTTCTACAGCACGCAGACAGGGATAAAGCCTCCGCATTTTGTCTTTTTTGTCAACAACGCGGAACTCATGCACTTTTCTTACCTTCGGTATTTGGAGAATCAGCTCCGGAAGAATTTCGGCTTCGAAGGCACGCCTGTCCGTATGACGGTCAGGCAAAGGAAGGAGGGTGAAAATGCTTAATATGCGCACCGCTCTTGCGGGTATTTTAGCCTATCTGCTCGGCTCTCTCACCTTCGGCATGCTTGTGCCGCGGATGATGGGGACCTCCCGCGATATCCGCAAAGAAGGCAGCGGCAATGTAGGCGCAACCAATGTCCTGCGCACGCAGGGCAAGCTTCAGGGCGGGCTGGTGCTGGCGGGGGATATGCTGAAGGGTTCCCTTGCCGCGGGCCTTGGTTTATGGCTGGCTGGAAATCAGGGCGGCGGGATAGCCGGACTGTGCGCCGTATTGGGACATTGCTTTCCTTTGTATTTCGGATTCAGAGGGGGGAAAGCCGTCGCTACCGCGGCGGGCGTGCTCTTTGTGCTTTTCCCCGCGTCCATGTGGATTCTCCTCCCTGTATTTCTTCTTGCCACGGCGCTCAGCAGGATGGTTTCCCTGGGCTCGCTCGGCGGGGCGGCGGCGCTGATCCTTTGCCCCTTCCTGTTTCATGCCTCCCTGCCGGTTACCGTTTTTTGCATATGCAGCAGCTTGCTGGTGATTTGGAAGCATCAGGGCAATATCCAAAGGATTTTGGCTGGCACGGAAAGTAAACTCGGCCACAAAAAGGACGGCGGACACGACGGCGGATAGGAAGGCGTATGGGTGACGCGGCGTCAGTCGCCTTCGATCATCCGGTAACCGACGCCGACTTCTGTAAAGATATAGGCGGGTTCTGCCGGGTTTTTTTGTCACGAATACCCTGTCGATCCGAAGCCG
>WRNN01000093.1 GCA_009776595.1 Clostridiales bacterium | reverse complement strand
GCAAACCGGCCTTACCGGCGGCTTCCGCACATTCGTCATGGATGGGATTTCCGGACAGATTGGCTTGCCTTGCGCCGGGATGGGCGATATTCTCCGGTTTGTGGTTGGCCAGTATCGTGGATTCGCCTGCGACGCCCGGCAGTATACTCTTTCTCCCGCCGCTGAATCCGGCAAAGAAATGGGATTCGATGAAGCCTTCCGCGATAACCAGGTCCTGTTCGCGAATCAGCTTGTTCAGGTAAAGCTCGTTGCCTGTGGACAGCAGGCCGAAACTGACCAGGCCGCCCTTATCCCTGGCGTCGTGATTGACGACCCGGTAGGCGTCGCACACTGTGTCTCCGAGCTGTTCCCGCATTTCCGCCTGCGTCATGGGGCGATGCAGGCCTGTCGCGATGAGAACCGTAATCGTATAGTATTCCGCAGGGTGGCAGAAATGGCTTACCATCGCGGGAATCGTGAGGCTGCTTGGCATTGGGCGCGTATTGTCGTTGGTAATGATCAGGATTCGTCTTGCCTCCCTGGTCAATTCGTCCAATCCGGGAGAACCAATGGGCTTCGTCAGCGCCGCATGGAGAATCTCCTCCGCCGTATTTTCCCGGTGATAGACGCCAGGTTCCAGAATCTGTACAGGATGCCCCTCCGGCAGAGTCAGCTCCAGCTTTGTTCTGCCGTAGGACAAGAAAACGCTTTTCACTCTGCAGCCCCCCTTCTATACTTGAATTTAACATAAACCCTGCTCTATGGCAACTAAAACAACGAAAGCGCCCGGCAGGATGACTGATCCCTTCGGGCGCTGAAATTCCGGTATCTGTAGATATCCCGGTACGCATTTTGGATTATTCTTGCCCCTGCGCCCCGCGTTCTTTTTTCCGGCAGAGCCAGATGATCCCTGCGCCGATAAAAATAAAGTTGATCGAAAGAGCGAAATCAATCATTGCGTCGCCGGTTTTGGGCAGATCCGGGTCAATAAAGCCGAGCGGCGGCGCTTCGTCAAACACCCATATGCCCGTATCCTCGTCCCAGCGCCATTCTCCCTCTTTCCCCTCCGGGATAGGCGGCATCGGCGGTCTCTCTGTGTCGGGCGGCGTCACCTCGGGCGGATTGACAGGCGGTTCCGTAATCTCTTCCACGGGCGGTTCTTCTTCCGGCTCTTCGGGCAGCACTACAGGAGGCGGCGTCGTACCCGGGCCCTCGCCTCCGCCTCCACCTCCGCCACCGCTTTCACGCCAATTGGCCCTGACGGTTACATGTTCTCCCGGCATGATGAAGCTTGTCGTCTCGTTCGCTTGACCGGGCGTGAATGTGCTTACGGCGCCTTGTGGGACCGTCCACCCATTGAAGCTGTAGCCGCTACGGCTGCCGGCGTGAATATAGACGATCTCGTCTTTCCTGTAATTCCCCGCGCCTGTGACGGCGGCATAACTATCCTGCACTGTCACCGTATACCTAACCGGCGCGATCATCGGTTCCCAGGTGGCCTCCAGGACCACGTTAGCTGCCGGCATGATAAATGGCGCGCTCACATTACCCGGGTCCGTCAATTGGGCGCCGCCCTCCAGGACAAGCCAGCCGGTGAACCGGAAACCCGGCTGCGTGCCGGCATGGACGATGACNCCGTCGTCTTTCCTGTAGCCGCCCGCCCCGGTNTAGGGCGCATAGCTGTTATGCACCGTCACGGTGTAGAAGCTTTGCCTGAACGCCCATATGGCGGTGACTTTTACATTTTTGGCCGGCATCGTAAAGCTCGCCGCCGGGTTTGTACTATCGTCAAAGCTCACGCCGTCTTCCGTATACCAGAAGGCGAAGCTATAGCCGGACGGGTGGCTGCCCGCGTAGACGGTAACCGTATCCCCTTCCCTGTAACCGCCCGCCCCAGTGTAGGANGCGTAGCTTCCTTCCACTTCCACCGTGTAGAATCCGGGCGAACTGGTCCAGATGGCATAAATTGTCACATGGTGGTCCGGCATGGTAAAGGTCGCCGTCGGATCCGTGGCGTCCGCCAGATCCACGTCATCCGTAAGCCAATAGGCAAAACTGTAGCCGAGAGGGTGATTGTCCGCGCCCGCGTCGAGGTAGACCGGTTCATCTTCATCGTAGCTGCCGTCGCCGTCCGGGCTTGCGTAGCTGTTGTAGACGGTCACCATATATTTGCCGGGCGGGCATATCCAGGTGGCGGTTACTGTCACAGGATGGTCCGGCATGGTAAAGGTCGTCGTCGGGTCAGACGCGTCCGCTAAGACAATATTGCCTTCATCGATGATCCAGCCATCGAAGGTACAGCCGTAGCGTTCGCCTGCTTTGATGGTAACGACGTCCTCTTTCTTGTACTCCCCGGCGCCGGTTTCTGTCCTGTCAGCATAGCTGTCTACGACCGTCACGGCATTATAGAACGTCAGGAATTTAAATTCGGTATCGGAAGTCACGGACGGCACAGCTTTGGTGTCGTCGTTTTTGCTCATGCGATAAGGATTCGACGAATTATAGGAAGGAAAAGTCACACGGCTATCGTCGTTGAAAATCTTTCCGCCGACGCCCCAGTAGCGGCCAACCCCTTCGATTGCCGGTGAGGTCAGGACCCGCTCCAGGATAAGCTGGTCCGGCGGATCATTCTTGTAGGAAAGGCCGATCGCCTCACTGAGATTTCCCCAGAAAACGCCGTCCACAATTTCATTGATTTTACCTTTGTTGAGCCCGTCGCAGTTAATCGCATAAAAGCCGCCGATAAAGGTTCCGCCGTCGATCAAGTCGATCTGTGCGGCGTTGGCGATACCGTTGTTACTGCCTTCAATCCATACATCGGGACCGCTGATCTTTTCGATCAGGCCGTAGGTCGAACTATCCGTATAGTAGTTAAAAATGCCATAGGATGACTTGCCCAGAAAATGCGCGTTCCCCGAGATCTCATTGATGGTCCCGACATTGAGCATGCCCTGGCTGGCAATGTACTCTCCGCCTGTTATTTTACCAATCGTCCCTCTTTCGTCGTTTTGCAGGCCAACTATGCCCTCGAACAATCCGCCAGTGATTTCCCCTATAAAGGATCCCGCATTCGAATCACTGTACATCGTGATCACACCGAAGTGACTGCCATAGAAATGTCCGCCTGAGATACGGTGGATACCCGTTTCTGAAATCGCACTATCGTTCTGGAGCCAGACCGCTGCGTTCCAGCCGTTTGAGGCCATTGTGCCTTCAAGAGGGGCGGTGAACTCGCCGCCGCTGATTTCGCCTACCACCGCGCCGCGTAGTATGGTTAAAGCAATCCCCTTGACAGCCTCAAAATAACCGCTGGAGATTTTGTCGATCTCCGCATAGTCTTGAAGCAAAACAGTATGTCCGTATATATTTTCCGTCTGATAGAATGCACCGCTGGAGATTTCTCCGATCTTCGTACCCGCGTCTTTCAGATAAAGGGCATAGTCCGTGCCGATATATCTGCCGCCGCTGATNTNGCTTAACTGTGCTCCCTTTTCCAAAGCAACGCATGTGTTCCCTTCTAAACGCCCGCCGCTGATTTCACCGCCGGCGTTCGCGCCGCTGAGCAGCAGTGCTGTGGCATTGGCAGATTGCGCTTGCAATGCAACGCCGTCCTTGATGTAAACCGTCCCGTTTGTGACGGTAACGGTATTATAGTTGCTTGTAAGGATCAGCTGATCCAAGCCGCCGCTGCCCAGGGTGAGTTCACCGCCGGATTCCACTGAAATCCCGGCGCCCGGGCCCAGGCTTACGGTATGCGGCCCCCCGTCGCTGAGGATGCTCACCTTTTGATCGATGATAACGCTGTTTGGCTCAGCTACGTCACCAACGATTTGAAGGGTATACGTACTTAAACCCTGTCTTGTTGCCTCCGCGATCGCTTCGTTCAGCGTATTAAATTCGAGATTCCTTTCCAACAACAGTACCGGTTGGGCGTTAACCGGACCGGTAGGATTGTCCGGAAGCACCCAGGGAACTTCATTTTTATAGCCTTCATAATCGAATTTGATCAAAGGGATCGTATCGCTGGTATCCCATGTAACATACTTGATATCGGGATTGCCTCCGGGCATGGCGCTCATCCCGTCTTGGGTTCCATGAGCTGGCACCGACCCGTTATTGACTTTTATCGCGACGCCGTAGTAATAATAATCCCAAACTTCAAACATATCGAAACCGAGATCGTTTTCGCAGGTACCGTCCAGATAAGCGATCAACCCCCATCCGATATTTGCAGCATGATTATCATTTTGAGCGCCGGTCGCGCGGACTATGCCGCCTGTGATGACAACGCTTCCTTCGTATTCGATTCGGATGGTATAGCAGACATTAGTTGGTATTCCGTTGCTTGTGGTCTCTCCGACGACGGACAACTCGCCGCCCTTCACCGTGACCTCGCCTCTATCCAGATAGATCGCCGAGGCGTTTCTGCTCGCTGAAATTTTGCCGCCTGTCACGAAAGCTTTACCAACGCCTGTGATTCTTATGGCGCTGCGATAGGCCCAGTCATTGATATCTTTTCGGAGTACAGTCACCTCGCCGCCCGAGACAACAATGTGTCCCTTCTCGGCTACGATTGCGTCTTTCCCGGTCACCTCTATTTTGCTGCCTTCCGCGACCTCAAAGACGCCGTCGCCAGCGATATGAATCGACAGGTCTTTTGAATCGGCTGCCCATACCACCGCTATATCCGCATGAATCGTAAGGCTAATATCGGCGTTCTCATTGTTCTTCGTGCCCTTGACGGTGACGGCGTCGCCGGCTGAGGCGGCGTCAATCAGGGACTGAAGATCGGCGCTGATCGACGCGGCGGTTCTCCCTGTGATATCATAAGCTGTAATTCTTGGCAGCGCGGTGGTGAACTGTCTATCTTCTACCTCTCTGGCGGAAGCGGTGACTTTGCCGTAAGCGCTTTCGTCCGCCGCCGGCGCCGCCGCTTGTATCGTTATCGGTATCCATGTAACAAGCATGATAAATAGTATGGCTAACGCGACTATTCTTTTCTGTATCGCCATTTTTCTTTCCCCTCCAAAATAGCTTAAATGCTTTCTGTTTGTTATACATATCCTGCAATAAACAGAATACGACAAAGACGCAGCGTTGGTATCAGAGCCATCGCTGCGTCGAGTCTCCTTAATATATTACTCAATCGCCTAATATGAATTCCACATGGGGCGCTGTCCCTATTTTCTCAAGTTCAAACCAAAAACAAATTCGTGCTCAGGTATTTTTCGCCTCTATCCGGCAAGATGACGACAACCACACCGCTGTCAATCTTTTCTATCTTTCTGACAGCCGCTAACATTGCCGCGCCGCTTGACATCCCGACAAAGATGCCTTCTTGGAGGACGATCTGTCGTGTCATTTCATAGGCTTCTTCCGTTTCAATCATGATACTTTCGTCGATTTCGTTAATGTTGTATAGTTCGGGAATGATCGCTTCTTCAAGGTTTTTTAGCCCCTGAATGTAATGTCCCTTCACCGGCTGCGCTTCAATAATTTTCACCTTGGGATTCCGCTCTTTTAACATCATGCCGACGCCCATCAGCGTGCCTGAGGTGCCAAGGGCTGACACAAAATGCGTGATTCGCCCTTCGGTCTGCTCCCATATTTCCTCAGCGGTAGTCTTATAGTGCGTTATTTTGTTATTCTCGTTAGAAAACTGGTTTGGACTGAAATACTTATCCGGGTTGGCTTCGATCAGTTCTTTTGTCTTAATGATCGCGCCGTCCGTACCAAGATCCGGAGCGGTTAAGATAATTTCTCCGCCAAAAGCGCTAATCATTTTCTGCCGTTCGACGGATACGGCTGAACTCATCACAATCTGCACCCGGTACCCCTTCACCACGCCGATCATCGCCAAGCCGATCCCCGTGTTACCTGAAGTCGCTTCGATGATGATTCGATCTTTCGTCAAAAGCCCATCGGCTTCGGCTTGTTCAATCATTTTTAAAGCGATACGGTCTTTGATGCTGCCGGTAGGATTAAAGCCTTCCAATTTTGCATACAGCTCTACGGACGGCTTGGGATTCAGTTTGTTGATTTTTACCATTGGCGTATGCCCGATGGCTTCCAGTATATTACCGTATATCATTCGAAACCCTCCATCTATAACGACTATTTTTCCACTACTATTATACTTATCTCTCCACATTAAAATATCATAGGATAAGAATGATTTCAAGCAGAACTCTGCGGATGTTGTTTTTTACGCCTTATTGACAGTCTTGCTGTTTTTGCATACAATAGACCATGGTTCCAACCAATAGCCGGTGTGGCGGAATGGCAGACGCGGTGGACTCAAAATCCACTGTTGGCAACAACGTGGGGGTTCAAGTCCCTTCACCGGCATAAAACAAAAGCAGCGTAAGCTGTTTTTTTTTATGCATGCTTTGGGGACTTGAACGGGCGGATGAGCAAATGCGACCTATGGAAGCATTT
>WRNN01000092.1 GCA_009776595.1 Clostridiales bacterium | reverse complement strand
CTGCCGGTCAAACCTGGCTGCGCATGGATCGAATACGGCGACGGCGCCGATCTTCGCTTCCGCTGTGGCGCCTGCCGTCAAAGGGATGGTTTTCGCATCGCCCAGTGTAAGCGCATATAGAGATATCGGCTCGCAGCCCGGGAATACTTCTTTCAGTTTCTCCGCGCAGCCGGGGCAGGCGCAAACCGGCGTCGGCGAGCCGAGCGCTTCCCATTTCTGCTTCAGCCTTGCCGCCTTTTCTGTAAAGAGCCGCATATCTCCCGCCCAGAATGCAGGTGCGCCGCAGCAATCCGCCATCAGCGCCATATCCGGATAGTTTTCCAGCAGCCGTTCATATGTGCCGGCGACGTATGCGGGATCGGCGGCGCCCAGCCGGCAGCCCGGAAAAAACATCAGGTTGCTTGTGCGACCGNCCTCCGCCCCGATCACAAAGGCACACNCTTCCGCATGCGCCATATCCGCCAGCCAGAAATCGGAAAAGGAGGCGGGCATGTCTCCTTTGCTTTGCATCTCCCTTCTGGCGTCGGCAAGGATAGAACGGAGATCCACGCCTTCGGGGCAATCCTCGGCACATATGCCGCACTGGTCGCAGCTTGCCACCAGACGGGTAGCGAACCTGTTGCTAACCAGATTGATCAGGTTCGCAGGCTGCACGGTGCCGTCGACTTCTTCGGCAATGCGGTCGGGAAAACGCTTGAAATGCCTGACCAGCGGGCAGCGGCGGGCGCACATATCGCAGTTGCACTGCAGGCACCTCTCCGCCTCGAGCGCCGCTTCTTCTTCGGTATAAAAATCCCCTGCGGGAAGAACAGCGGGGGTATGGACCAATAGCGCGGAATCCGGCCTGCTGACACGGCGATTTTGTATTTCGCTATGGATATCCCGTATCCCGGTCTTCAGANAACCTTCTATATANTTAGCGGCGCCTAATCCCTGCGCAAGGCCGTAAACGCCCTCCGCGCCGCAGAGGCCGCCTCCTGTATAGACGCCGTATCCGACGCCTTCGACTGTGTCCGGGGTTTCCGGCTGGCTGCCTGCGGGATATTTCCTTTCGTATCCGAAGGCCTCCCCGCCGGCTCCNGTCGCCACATACACCGCGTCCGCCTGCAGGCTGTCCAGGCTTGTAATCTCAGCCGACATGCGGAATTCGCATTTCGTATGCTTGAATTGCAGCGCGAACTCGTCCGCAAAAGCGCCGTCGGGAAAGCGCGCCCAAAGATTGCCTCCCAGGCGGCCGGACCGTTCGTAAACGGTGACGACATATCCTCTTGAGCTGAGCCGCAGGGCGCAGGCCAGACCGCTGATACCGCCGCCNATGATAGCTATTCGCTGTGATTTTGGGGGTACGTTAAGGCGCAGGGGTTCTTTCTTCTTCGCGTAACGGATTGCCGTCTGCTCAAGCGCAAGCAGGTTGATCGAGGCGTCCGTAGCCCGCCGCTCGCATACGGCGTCGCAGGGAGCTGTGCAAAGCCGCAGGGCGACTTCGGGAAAGCCGAGCGCGTCGCGCAGCAGCCTGTAGGCCGAGTCGAAGCGGCCTCCGCGGATACGGGTGATCAGCGTCCGGACGTCCAGATGAAAGGGGCAGGCGGCCGTGCAGACCGGATCATCGTCCCGGGTACACGCCGAAGCGGCTCCCACATAGTTCATAACCATATTTACCCTCCAAAAANCCTTAAGCTAACGGCGCCCGCAATCCGGAGGCGGCGCAGCCTATTTAAGGGGGGAAGGGCGCAAAACCCTTCCCCCGCATCATGATGAAATCGGGTTCGACTAGTCCGGTATTACGCTCTCGGCGGCGGTGGCGGCGGCGGCGGGGGCTGCGGCGGCTCCACAGGGTTGGCAATGATGTCTTCGATGGTGTCATCGAAGTCTGAACCCATGAAGTAGGTATCCGGCGGCAGCACGGTCCCGCCGGCAGCCACAATGTCCAGGCCTGCTTTCACTTTCTCAGGCGATGCGGGCAGCTCGTAGATCCGCACGTTGGTGGCGTTATAGATCGCGTTGAGCACCGCTACGTGGTCGCCCGACTGGAACATTTCCGAGCATCCGGAAGAGCCGAAAGGTGTGTACGCTCTAGGATGATCGATAAACTGAATGTCGATATCGTCCGGGATCATCTCGATATCCGGGATACCGGCGCTTGCGATATTATTGTGCTTCTTCACATCGTCGTAGTCTTCGCTGAGGGCAAAGCCAATGGANTGGGATATGCCGCCGTAGCCCTGTCCGAGNACGGAGTGAATATTGCCGACCACGCCCACGTCGCATACGCAGGTCATCTTCAGGACCTTCGTCTTACCGGTNGCTGTGTCGACTTCGACTTCGGCNAGATACAGCGCATACATATAGGTGGGCAGCGGATCGCCCTGTCCGGTGTTGGGGTCCAGCTCGGTCATGCCGCCGATGGCTGTGGCGTTCGANTAATTCGTCTCAAATGCGGTTTCGAGGCCGGCAGCCTTCATTTCGTCATATGNGCGGTAAGTGCCGTCGCCTTTGTCCATGGCTTTGAGCATGACCTCCGCCGTCATAATGGTGGCGTTGCCGTTCATCATATGGGAACGGCTTCCCGCAGACACGCCGCTGTTGGGGCTGATCCCGGTATCATTGATCCGCAGTTTGATCTGGTCCGGCCTCAGTTTCAGGGGCTTCAAAGCCTCAAGGGCCACCATGACTGTCCCGATATCGCCGCCCTGGCCGATATCCTGCCATGTATTATAGACCGAGACACTGCCGTCGGGATTGAGTTCCAGCTTACAGGANGCGTTATCCATGTTGCCGGAGGAGCAGTTGTAGCTACCNAAGGCAAGGCCTACGCCGCGTTTTTTCTGCGGCGTGCTTTCNGCTTTGGATTTCGCCAGGGCTGCATTGTAAATTGGACGCATTTGATCCATAATCCTGTCCGCGGAGATTTCGCGATAGGGCGCCCCGACAGACATGAGGTCGCCTTCCCGGGCAATATTAATGTAACGGAATTCAAATGGATCGATACCTGCTTCGAGTGCCAGCATATCGACGATCTGTTCGGAAGCCGTAAACACCTGGGGCGCGCCGAAGCCGCGGTAGGTGGTTTGGGGGGCGTGGTTGGTGAGAGCGGCGCGACCCAGCCCGACGATATTCGGGACGGCATAAGGCCAGCCGAAGTACAGCACCAGACGCTGCATAATGATCTCTCCCATACCGGAGAATGGGCCGACGTCGACGCCGATATCATATTTAAGCCCTGTGATTTTGCCTTTGTCGTCGCAGGCGAGGGACGCGTTAGAGTAAGACGCCGCGCGCTTGCCGCTGAAATGCATAAACTCCTCATAGGACATAGACAGGGAAACCGGCATATCGGTAGCCATGGCGCCAATTGCCGCCAGCACAAAGGAATTNGCGGTCATTGACCAGCCGAAGGATCCGCCGACGGGGTTATTGATGACNCGAATTTTTTCCGGCGGCAAACCTACTTGCCCCATAATCATCATTTTCGACATGTAAATACCTTGGGATTTGCACTGGATGGTCAGCACATCGTCGGCGTCCCAATACGCCTGGACTACGTCGCCCTCGATGGACATATGGGGCTCGCGGGTGCTGTGGAAGCTGCCGGATACACTGTGAGCGGATTGATCAAAGACCCGGTCAATATTCTTGTAATCGCCTTTCAGCAGCGGCTGCTTGAGGAACTGGTTGTCCCCGGCTTGTATGGACATCGCGCCCGGGGTGACCGCGTCGAGGTAATTCATATACTCGGGGAGCTGCTCGATCTGGACTTTGACGAGTTTGGCCGCTTCCCTGGCGTGCTCGTTTGTGTCTGCCGCCACCATCGCTACGACGTCGCCATAACGCTTGATGGTCTTCGAGACCAGGACTTCCTGTTCGCACATCGTCAGCGTACTGCGGGGATGGCGCCCCGGGCCGCTCATGTTGTTGCGGCCTTTGATGTCTTTCGCCGTGATGACCTGGACGACGCCGGGCATCTTTTCCGCTTCCGCGGTATCGATGCTGAGGATATTGGCATGATTGGCAACTCTGGGCTGCACGACAGCCAGATAGAGCGTGCCGTTCGGCATTTTAAGGGCGATATCGTCGCCGTAATCGCAAAGGCCGGTAGCCTTCGACAGCGCGGACGGGCGCGGTACGCCGGTGCCATAGTATTCGTTGTCCTCCGGATTTTTGTAGACAATTTCCTCCATGGTTTTCTCGCCCCGCAAGACTTCTGCAGCAAGCATAACGGCGTCTACGATTGGCTTATAACCGCTGCAGCGACAAATGTTGCGATGCTTCTGGAACCAGGCCCGCACCTCTTCGCGGCTGGGCTTGATGTTTTCCTCAAGCAGCGCATACGCGGAGACGACGAAGCCGGACATGCAGAAACCGCACTGGATCGCGCCGCAACTGATTAACGCCTGCTGGATCGGGTGCAGCCTTCCCGGCGCGCCAACGCCTTCGACGGTGACGATTTTGCTGTATTCGTCAACATTCTTCATTCTGCGTGTGCAAGCCCTTACTACCTGTCCGTTGAGGATGACGGAGCAGGAGCCGCATACGCCCGTCCCGCATCCAACCTTGGTCCCGGTTAAACCAAACCGGCGGATAAAGTCGGCCAGCGTATCCTTTTCGGGATCGCACAGAACCATCCTGTCCACGCCGTTGATGTTCAACCACAGCTTTGTCAGTTTCATGTTGTTTTCCTCTCCTTTGCTTTGTATTGTTCGTTGTGCTGTATGCCATCCCGTTTCTTTGCGTCAAATACGCCTGAAGCGGGAAAACGGGAGCGCGGTACTCACTTGTCCTCCAGTTCCATCTCGACCTCGGCGATACGCCCCTTCACAAGCTCCTCGGGGATGAATACCTGTCCGCAGCCGGGGCAGCGCGGCACTTCTGCGCGAAAGGAGTGTCCGAGATAGGAGAAGTTTGCGTTGGCCGGCTTTAATTCCAGATTGCATATACTGCAAATCAGTTTTTGCTCATTACTCAATTCCCGTCCTCCTTAATGCGTTTGCTCATGATCATGGTCCAATTCACAATTCGCCGGATCGTTGTCCGGACAGCCCGTACCGCCGGCGAAATCGGTGATCAGCGGGAGGGCGAAAGCATTCATTAAATGGACGCTTTCCAAGGCTTTATGATGCGTAGCGTCATACCGGGTAATACAATTCTCTTCAGCTATCACCGCAAAAGGTTCCGGCTCCAGTTCCCCGCAAAGCAGGGCTTCGCAATCGAATTCTACGGTTTTGCCTGCGAAAAACATGCTGCGTTCCAAGTCATCTGCGCCTTCGCCTTCCACAACTTGCAGGACTTCGTCTGTCTCCGCGTCGATGATCAATAAATGCGTTGCTTCCGCAAAGCGCTCAGGCACCGTACTCTCCACCGAAGCGCCGGATGTTGAAACAGCTACCCTCAGCATAGCGGCATCCCTCCTTACGGGTTTCCTATCATTACTTGTTAAGACTTCTCAACCTTTTGTCCCTGCCAGGTTTCCTCCAGATCAATGGACATCCTGTGGGTATACGCATTGAGCAGCAAATACTCATTTTCAGCGAGCTTTTGGTATTCCGCCCAGCAGGTAACGCGGCCGACGACGGCGTATCCGTGCAGATTGCCCGTGACTTCATCTTTAATCGTACGGCCGGAGGTCTCGCATCGGATAATGGTGCGCCGGATGTCTTCCACCAGGCTCAGCTCGTCCTCCAGCTTTTGGCGAAGCGCCTCGTCCATATGCAGAATCATATTTTCGTGCGGTTCTTCTCCCATCTCTGTTCCTCTCATTTCAACTGCTTCTTCCCCCCAGAACTCCGACAGTGCCTGCCGGCGNAATACGGCGCGGTTTTCCCTTCTCTCGTTGCAGCCGGGCGGCTGACGGCTATCCGGNTTCAAATCAAACAGGACGTCCAGCAGATGAAGGCTTTTCTTTCCCGCGGCGGCAAATATATCGCGGCAATTGGCGCAATAGGTGATATACGGCAGTTCGCTTTGCCCGATACGCTTGTCTATAACTGTTTTGGCGAAACCAGGGTTGGCGATCGAGACATGCCCGCCCCAACTGCAGCATCTCGCGTCTCGTCCTTCATCGGGAAGCGGCGTCAGCGCCGCGCCCGCGTTATGAGCGAGAGCGCGGACGGAAGCGTGCAAAGCGGTCTCCATCCGGCTCGTGCAGGGGTCAAAAACAGCGTATACGGCGCCCCGCATATCCCGCCGGGGGACGAAAGCCTTCTTCAGCATCTGCTCATACAGCAAATCATAAAGAAATATTCCGTCTGCATCCGGCAGGTAGCTTTCGAACATCTGCTTACATGTGGGACAGGCAAACAGGAGCATAGGTTTGCCAAGCTTTTCCCATTGCTCGCGCAGTACACGAAAACCGGCGCCGCTCAGTTCTTCATCCCCCGACCAGACGGCGGGGGCGTTGCAGCAGGATAGCCAAAGGGCTGTGCCGGGCAGCGCCGACAACAGGTACCGGTAGCTTTCCAACACATACGAGGGGTCGGAAGCGCCAAGCTGGCAGCCGGGGAAAAAGGCATAGGCAGCGGTATCTCCATCCCCGGGAAT
>WRNN01000091.1 GCA_009776595.1 Clostridiales bacterium | reverse complement strand
ATGCTATACTTGAGATATATATCGGGTATGAACAAGTATGCGGGCGATCTGCCGGAAAGGAGCATCATGATGCCGGTATTACAGAAGCAGTATATTGAAGAAAGCTATTTTGAAGAAAACGCCGACTATTCAAATGTTATACAGGAGCTGAGCGAATATAAGGGGGAAGAGCGAATCTGCGTCAGCTGTACGCAGCTTGCCGGCAAGGAATACGCAAAGATCCTATCCGATATCCAAACCTATAGCGAACGGGATAAAAAGCGAATACTGGCGGAGTGGATCGATTTTTTACAGACCAATCCGAAAGCGTTAAAGGCTATTCACTTTCGCTCTCATGTCCCGCAGCGGCTTTTTGATGCGGCTTGCTGTCAGGAAAACCTGGAGGAACTTCATTTCAAATGGGGTAACTATACGGATCTGTCGGCTCTCGAAAACTTAAAAAAGCTGAAATATTTGTATCTAGGCGCCGGCTCGGGCATTCAGGATATAACGCCGCTTAGCCGCCTCGATACCCTTATCGTGCTCCATGTTGTCAATCTCAAGCGCATCGAAGATTATTCGCCGCTTACTGCATTGCCTCGTTTGGAGCAATTGGTCATCAGCGGACCGAATCTCGGCAAAACGCCGATCAAAGACCTGGATTTTTTGATCGATATGAAGTCTCTTTTATCCTTTTGGCGGCCAGGCACCACGCTCCGGAAAAAGTATACGCCCGACGAACGGGAATCGCTCCTCTTGGCGCTGCCCAATTTATCCTTTTGTTATAATAGCAGATTATAGAGGAAAGACGAAGCATGGGTGCTACTCAGTATCGGGAATGGCGCCTGACCGCATCAAGGCAACTTTGACACATAAAGGGCCGATCAGCTCATAAAGGACAGAAGAGGCGAGTATGATCGTAACCAATAATTGCCCGATCGCGTCCGGAAGGATTCTTTGCGCCAAAAACGACAGCCCTATCGAAACACCTGCCTGAGGTATGAGCGCGACCCCCAGATAACGCCGTACCGGCTTGCTCGTCTTATACAGGCAGCATCCCGCATAGGCGCCGATGTATTTCCCGATGATCCTGACTATAAAATAGACAGCGCCCGCCATCCCGAAAGAGGCAAGGACGCCCGGGTCGAGATGCATGCCGGATACCACAAAGAACAACAGCATGATGGGCGGCGTGAAAACGTCAAGCTGGTCATAAAGCTCGCTATCCTGTGTNTGGTTGATATACACCGCNCCAAACGCCATGCACGCCAGAAGGGGTGAAACGTCAAGAACGGAACATAAACCGGACAATCCGAGCAGCAAGGCTATCGCAATAATCAGACGGCTGTCTTTGTTGCCATGATGCAGCCGGATAAAGGAATTGAGCAGAAGAGAAAACAAGCTGCCGACGGCGATCATACACATATTCACAACAACGGGCGCCACCGCATTCGCAAACGGGCCCAATCCGTTTGCGCCGGCGTTCACCGCGGCGACGACAATGCTGAACACCAGGAGGCATAGTACATCATCCAGCGCTACGACCTGAAAAAGTTGATCGACGAACTCGCCGCGAGCGCGATATTGTTTGATGGTCATCACCATGCTGGCCGGCGCGGTTGCTGTCGCGATGGCGCCAAGCAGCAGCGCGAGTTTAGCATCCAGGCGAAAGAAAACCAGCATGGAAGCGGCGACTAACACGCCAGCCAGAAGCGATTCGAGGAGAGTTATCCCAATTATAGACATGCCGGTTCTCTTGATCGTATCTTTGTCAAAATACCTGCTTGCGCTAAAAGCAATAAAAGCAAGCGCGACGTCACGGACAAAGCCCATGTTTTCGGCAAGGCTTTTTGGGATGATGTTCAGTGCATACGGGCCGATGAGGATGCCTGTTATAATGTAGGCGCTGACACGGGGAAGCCTGAGTCTTTCCGCTATACCGGTGAGAAGGAAACCGGACAGCAATATGGTTGACAGGGATAACAGGGCAANNGTTTCCTGCTGCANCTCTTCGATAAGCATGTCGTTTTCCTCCTTTGCGCATCATCGGGCGGTTGCCATTCGCTTGCTTTTATAGTATAGTCTTTATAAGATAAAAACAAATTATAATGCATTTGGCATTGATAGAATATTTTAATGGTCGTGATGGGAATGGATGCGAAGATCGAAACATTATTGGCTGTCGTCGAAAAGAATAATTTTACCCGGGTCGCGGAATCGCTCCATTTGACACAACCCGCGGTCAGCCACCATATCCGTTCGCTGGAGGAGGAATTTGGCGTACGTATCTTTGTGCGGAGCAAGGGAAACCTTAAGCTGACGCAGGAAGGAGAGACCGTNGTTCAATATGCGAAGCGGATAAAAGCCCTCTATGGAAAAGTGAAACAAGAGCTGGACGACAAAAAAAAGCACATGGAAAGGATCACGATCGGGATCACGCATACGTCAGAAAGCAGCATCGTCGCGGAGACGCTGGCCAAATACGGGCGCGATACGCCCGGGATCATGATTACGATTCTCACGAGTACGATAAATAATCTTTATGGTATGATGGCGAATTATGATATTGATTTAGCAATTGTGGAGGGCAGGGTGAATGACCCGGAGATGAATTCCATTCTGCTGGATACGGATTACCTGGTTTGTGTCGTCTCTGCCAAGAGCCCTTTGGCAAAAAAAAGCATGGTCACGCTCAATGACATTAAAAAAGAAAATATGATCTTGCGACTGCCGAACTCCGGTACCCGCAATTTGTTTATTTCCCATTTAGAGAGCATACCCATGTCGATAGACGAGCTTAAAGTCATCCTGGAAGTAGATAATATCGCCACCATCAAAGACCTGATACGCAAAGGCATAGGCATCTCCATCCTTGCCAGGAGCGCCTGCCTCGATGAATTGAATGCCGGCAGGCTCGTTGCGCTGCCGATAGAAAACCTGAGCATGATCAGGGAAGTCAATATCCTTTATCGAAAAGACTTCAGCCACACGGACGTCTTGCAAGGGATTACCAAGATCTACCGGGAAATGGCGAAACTATATAGCGCAAACTAACATTCGTTGCGTCAATATCGGAAAGCTGGTGAGGATTCATGAAAAGAATACTGTTTATACTGGTTTGTGCAGTTTTGTCAATAGCGTTATCCTGCTGCGGAACAAACCAAAGCGCGGATAACGAGCCGGAAACGCTTGTGCCTTCCGCTAATCCTGATACTGTTTCGGTTGATGCACCGGAGCTTAGCAGCGGGGCAACGCTGCCTGAAAGAGATTGGGCGGAAGTATACGAAGCGGTTTTGCATGGCGACAACGCGGATCAAATCCATTATTTGGAACTTCTGCTGCCGGAGAATCAAAAAGACATCACAGACAGGCTGCAAGTCTTCGACGGCGCCGGCTTGTATGATATCGACGGTGATGGGACGCCCGAACTGTTTATTTTGATCGGTTTGTATGAAGGGCACTTTTACGACGTCTATGCCTATGAGAATAACAATGCCAGGCGCTTGCTGCGTTCCGGCGCGGGGAGTATCGAACAGTCGACAGGCGTCGTATTTGGCGTCGGCGGCGACGCCGGCTATAACAACGATGAAGCGTATCGCCTGGAGAACGGCGAACTGCTGGAAATACCGGATTATGCGGAAACAGTCTTTGATGTATCCGGCGGCTGGTCCGTCGGCTATCGGCTCGGGAGCCGCACCTTTCTGTGGGATGACCGGGATGCTAACGGGAACTTTGGTGATGTTATGGAGATCCGCACTTTTTACGATTTCGAAGACGCCCTGAACGATTATCAATTCGGTATTGCGCCCGTTGAAGAAGCGCCGCAAGCGTATAGTATTTATGTAACTACTTCCAATGTAAATCTGCGGGAAGGCCCCGGCACAGGATATAACAGACGCATTACGATTCCGAGGGGCACAAGCGTCAAAATCGTAGATTTTCTGGACTACGATTGGTTTCTTGTTGAGTATGAGGGTCAACAAGGTTATGTCAAAGCGGATTACTTGAAAGAAACGGTAGTCAGCCCTATACAAACAGAAACCGCTGACAGCCCTGTGCAGACGGAAACCGCCGGCAGCCCTGCGCAAGCGGAAATAACAGCCCCTCCGCTGTCTGAGAACGAAGAGGCCGTATTCATCGTACTGAGAGACCAGTTGCTTCCCCCGGCAAAGCAAAGTTATGACGAAGAGTTTGAGAAAGCCTACCAAAAGCTTGCGGATTGTATACAACGAAAGGATCTGGCGGCTTTAGACGCTTTGCTGGACGAAGCGATTCAATCCAGCTTTGGCGGAGATATCGGAAAATCTGATTTTTATGCGTATTGGGGCCTGATCCAAGACGTTGATCACAATGCGTTCTGGGAGGAGTTTGATAAAATCCTCCGGTTGGGAGGGGTTTATAATCCCGCTACCGGGACCTTCACCGCGCCCTATACTTTTACGAATTTTACGCTGGACGCTTACAATCATTATGTGATCATAGACAAGAATGTAGCGGTCTACGCGGAAGCAAATCTATCCTCGGAAGTGCTCGATCACTTACAGTACAACATTGTGCAAACCAATGNCNGGTATACGGAAAATCGGGATATCGCGCAGGCGTTTTGGGATAAGGACGGGCAGGAATTGATTAAAATCCAAACCCCATCGGGAAAGGACGGTTACATTCAAAAACAATACCTTCGCTCACCCATCGATTATCGTTTTGGTTTCAGCCGCAATGACAGCGGCGAATGGAAAATCACGTTCATGCTTTCAGGCGATTAATGCGAATGGATCCATTCCGTGACGTCTGCCAGGACTTGATCGTCCATGCGGCTTTCGATGCTGTATTCTTCTTGAAAATCNGCTATACCCCGTCCCGTCGCGGGCATAAACAGATGATTTAAGTTGGCATAGAGCTTAAACGTNGCGTTTGTCTTTCCCGATAGCAGATCTTGCCACGCCGTATAGTCCTTATCCGCAAATACCTGGAAATCCTTTTCTCCCTGCATAATGAGGAATGGCACGGCAATATCCTGCGTATACGCGGACGCGGGGTGTTCATCCATTTCCTTGAAATAGTAGAAAGGCACATTACCCGATACCGGCGTGTTTTTCGCCTCCTCATCAGATAAAGCCATTAAGGCGGCCACCTGTTCGTCATAAGTTTCCATCTGGGACAGGGCAAGCGCTTTTTCTTCGCTTTCCGGCATCGCGTCGATATACAGCATCTGCTGATCATAGGTGATGTCAAGCAGGGAACGCGGCGAGCCGGCAAGCGAGATGATTCCGGCAAAATTGCCTCCCTCCGCATGAATTCTCGGCGCAAGCATGCCTCCCAGGCTATGTCCGAGAATAAAAACCCTGTTTTCGTCTATACGCGGGTCTGCTTTCAGCATTTCGGCCGCCGTGATGGCGTCTTCTATGGTTTCTTCCCTGACCGTTATCCCGCTCCCTAATTCTTCCGCCATTTTTGCGCCATGCGTGAAGGTACGCTTATCATAGCGGATCACGGCGACGCCGTTTGAGGCTAAGTATTGCGCAATATCGCGAAACGGCTTGTTCGCGAATATCGTTTCATCCCTATCCTGCGGACCCGAACCATGGACTAACACGACGGCAGGCACTTTGCCTGTCGTGTTTTCCGGTATGGACAAGACGCCGTCCAGCGGATAATCCGTCCCTTCGTTAAGGATAACCGGAAAATCCCTTGCGGAGGGAACAAGTTCCGATCTGTTTTTGCTGAGGATGGACACTGTCCCCTCTTCGCTATCCCATTCAACTTCCGCATCAAAAGCTTCAGAGAGGATCCCTTCATGGACAAGAATGCGATTGCCCCGCATGAGCGGAAATATATCAAGTTCGAGTTCCGCGTCGTTTAGCGTCGTACTTGCGCTGCCCATGGGAACAATAAGCGCCATTTCGTCTGTTGTGACTGCGGCGGTTTGCGTGCTTTGGTTCCATTCCACTTTCGCGCCGAGCGCTTCGCTGACAGCACGTAAAGGAAGAAAAAGCTCATTATTTTCAATTATNGCNGGCTGGTCGAANGCTAATTCCTGTCCGTTTATCGTGATGCCTGCCATCGCTTTATACCNTATAACCGGCTCCAATATGCTGTTAATGAAGCCTGTTTTGATGTTCTGCAGTTTTTCTACAGTCATATCCGGATCGGTCAGCAAGGTTACCACAACGGGCGCTTTGTCGCCCAAGATGTCAATTTCCTCCGAAGTAAAGCCCCATTCCAGCAGGATCTCCCTGATGATCGCATGATAGGCTTCCGGCGTATCGGCACTGATTGAGGTGGGCGGCGGCGGCGGCAGAGCGGATTCCTGCGCTAGTAAATTCGCGGCGCCTGTTGATGCCAGACAAATCATACATAGTAAAATCCATATTTTGCTTTTCATGCGATCCCTCCATTCGAGCTGTTCGTTTTCCTCATCTTAGCATACTTTATCCCCAACTTGTATCAATATGTACCCTAAAGTTCACGATTAAACACATTACAGTTCGGTGCAAAACTCTGTGAAAAACCTGTGCATAACTTAATTGTAACCAAGTTGTAAACTGTCGCAAAGTGTGGTATC
>WRNN01000090.1 GCA_009776595.1 Clostridiales bacterium | reverse complement strand
GGCGGTCTTCCCCGCGCCAACGTCGCCTTGAACCAAACGGGCCATAGCCTGCGGTTTTGCCATATCCTCCCGTACTTCGCCGATGACCCGCTTCTGTGCGGCCGTTAACGAAAAAGGCAGGCTATCGATCCACGCGTCCGTCAGCGTAGCTTTGTGAATATGGGATATGCCTTGTTCCTGAAAGTCCTTCCTCCGCATAGCAGCCAGCGACAATTGCAAAAAATAAAACTCGTCAAAAACCAGGCGCTCCCTGGCTTTATCCAAAGCCGCCCAATCCGCGGGGCGATGGAGGGCCTCCAAGGCCTCCTCCCTGCCCGCCAAAGCTTGCCCTTCCAGAAATGACGGGCTATGAAACTCTTTCAAGGGACAACCCGCATCCAGTATCTGCGCGACGGCCTGACGGAATACCTTCTGCTGCAGACCTGCCGAAGCCGGATATACGGCCAGGATCCTGCCCTGGCTCCCCTCCGCGTTTTCATCTGCCGGCTCCATGTCCTGTATCATAATTTCAAGCCGCCCAAACTGACGCCTTACCTTGCCGGTCATCAGAAAGGCTTTATCCGTCGTCAGTTTGGCCTTCATGTACGGCTGGTTGAACCAGGTAGCTGTCGCCATAGCGCTTTCATCCCGTATCGCTGCTTTCAGGATATACAGCCCTGTTCTGGTTCTTTGCTCCGTCACATGCACTACGAAAGCGAGGAAAGTAGCCGCCTGGCCGTCCTGCAGTTCCGCCAGCTTCTGCATATGGCTGCGGTCCTCGTATCGCCGGGGAAAATGCAGCAGCAGATCCTCCGCCGTTACAATGCCCATCTGCTCCAGCAGCTTCAGCCGTTTTGGTCCAATGCCCTTTAAAAATTGAAGTTCCATTGAAATGCTTCTCCCTGCCAAACCATCAGGACTTATCCTCCCGCGACGGAAGCCACGGGTATAGAACGAATTGGGTCTGTGATAAAAAAACAGGCCTCTCCGCGATAGGAAATAAGGCCTGTTTGCTCGCATCCCCGGCTGGTGGCGTATTACTTCTGGGGAAAGAAATCCTCATCCACTTCCCTGTCGCCGGAAGTCGTNGTGACAAAGCCCCGCATTCTNGCTCCGCCTTCGATGACAATGTTCCCGACGCTGATATTGCCCAGCACTACGGATTCTTTCTTAAACACGCCGTTACCGGTAGCCTCGATATTCCCCTTGACCTTACCGCTCACCGTCACGTTTTCCGTAGTCAGATCCCCGAGAATGCATGAATCTTTCGTCATTTCCGTACTGTTTTGCGCGATTACATTGCCTGCGATGATACAGTCGACCAGACTGATATCGATGGCGCTTATACTGCCGGTCACTTCCCCGTGAATGATCAGCTTTCTCGCATTCAGCACATCGCCGTTAACTACGCCCAGGATCATGAGGTCTTCGCTGGAAGATATACTGCCATCCACCACCGTACCCGGCGCGATGACCGTGCTGTTGCCGCTGATAGCCGGCGCTTTGCTGACAGCCATATCCAGAGATTGGGAAAACCCGGCGCCCAGTCCGTTTCTTGAAATGTTCACCACTCTCACGCCCTCATCTTCAGAAATCATATCATATTGTTCTTTCTTGAAGTCGTCCGGGTTCTGATCCATGCTTTCCGGTTGGAATCCAGCCAAAGCCTGATCACGGAGCCTGCCATCGCCTGCCTGTTCTTCTTGCCCGGTAAGCTCCGTTACCGCTTGTTTGAAATTATCCATAATGCCCACGATTCATTACCTCCGCTTCTCTTATTGCCTGTTACTTTATCTTTATTAATTGTATGCTGATTCATTGTGGCTATCCGCGGCTAAAGCTGGTGGGGGCAAATACCGTCGGTCTGACCTGATTGGTCAGTTTGTCAAAATGATAGCCTTCCCTCAACAGCCTTTCAATAATCCTTGGCAAAGCTTCCACCGTTTGGCTTCGGTTCCCTCCTCCGTCGTGCATCAGTACAACTCCATAGGGATTGCTGTATACCTGTCTGATCACCGCATCGTAAATGGTTTCGGCGGTGGCTGTCACCGACGTGTCGCCGCTGCCCACATTCCAGTCATAATAACGATATCCGCGGCTTAACATTTCGCTGATAATCGTGTTTCCCCAAGTCTCATTGTAAATATTCATACTCCCCCCGGGAAAGCGGAATATGTCCGGTTTAATCCCTGTGACTTCTTCGATCAGGGCGGAAGCTTTCGAGAAATCCTCCAGATAGGCTTCCAGTGAGCTGTATATATCGCGATAGACATGGCTGTATGTATGAACCCCTAAGGTATGCCCCGCTTCCGCGACTTGTCGAAGGACCGATTCCCTTCCGGGGATGGTGTAACCTACTATAAAAAAAGTGGCTTTGATATCGTATCGCTGCAATATATCCAGAATCGACTTGGTCGATCCGCCGGGGCCGTCGTCAAACGTGAGATAAATTGTTTTGCTGCTGTCCACATATTCTTTGGGGCCTTCCACCCATAGTTCCGGGTATAAAGAACCATAGGCGGATTGAAATTCATATATGGTTTCCGCTCTCGTCAGCTGCGCTTCCGTCTGACGAAGAAGCAGGCGCAANTCCTCCTGCTCGCGGGCAGCCTGGTCAAGCCTTTCTTCATATTCTACGAGCAGGGATTGCNTTTCGTCGCNGGCCGCTGTGAGTNTATTTTCTAACGACAGAATCTCATCGCGGTTCACTTGTCCCCTGCCGCCCATATAGGCCACGACACCCCATGGAACAGTAATTAGAATGAGCAGAATAGTAACAATCAGATGTTTAAAGAAGCGTACGCTACCCAGATAGGCGGTCTTTGGTTTTCGCAGTTTGATTTGTCCTTTGACTTGCGGCACGCGCACACGCAATCCGGTGCTGGCATGATCCGTCATGATATCTCCGATTCATATGCATGTTGTTATATATTATACCACGTTTATATGAATAGCCATACTTTTTCGACAAGATGGGGGAATAATCCTTCCGCCGCTTTCGCTGAGGCGAAAATTTTCTTTTGTTTCCCCCGATTTCATGATATAAGTATTAGGGAAGTCACGTTAATGCGCGAAAGGAATGCCCATGCATAGCATTGTTTGCATCAAACAGGTACCCGGAACCAATAAGGTAAATATGGATCCCGACTCCGGAACGCTTATCCGAAGCGGCGCCGAAGCGAAACTGAACCCTTATGATCTCTATGCCGTCGAAACCGCCCTGCGCCTGAGAGAGCAGTACGGGGGGACGGTTCGGGTCATCAGTATGGGGCCGCCCCAGGCGGAGGCGATTATCCGGGAGGCCTATACGATGGGCGCCGACGACGGTATACTCCTTTCCGACAGCGGCTTTGCGGGCTCCGATGTACTGGCTACAAGCTATACGCTTTCCAGAGGCATAGAGAGAATGGCGCCTTTCGATCTGATTCTTTGCGGGAAACAAACCACAGATGGCGATACGGCCCAGGTTGGCCCGGAAATCGCCGAGTTTCTCGGCATTCCCAGCATTTCCGCTGTGCGGAGGATTCTGCAGGCGGACAGGGACTCGATCACCATGGAGATGGATNTGCAAAGCGATATACANATCCTGAAAGCNGNGCTGCCCTGTCTGATGTCAGTTGATAAGGATATTTTTCAGCCCCGGCTCCCCTCCTACCGCAGAAAGCAGGAAACCAAAGACCGCCCCGTGCAGATATGGAGCTTATCTGACCTGGCGGATCAAGACAAAGACCACTATGGCCTAAATGGTTCTCCTACGCAGGTGATACGCATTTTCCCTCCTGAATCGGGGCGCCGGCAGGAAATCTGGCGGGACAGCGGCGAAGCCCTGGCTGACGCGCTTTTTGACAGGCTGCAGGATCTAAAGCTGGTCCCTTCGGTGCGTCGCCATGGCTAAACTCATCATTCATAATCAAAATATCCCCGATGCGAAAGCCTTTATCGCGCTGTGCCCCTTTCAAGCCCTGGAAATCACGGAGGGAATGGTTTCCGTTAACGCCGCGTGCAGAATGTGCAAAATATGCGTCAAAGACGGGCCTGCCGGCGCGGCGGAGTATATCGAGGACGTATCGGCGGCGCTGGACAAAGACGCCTGGCGGGGAGTGGCCGTTTATGCCGAGCAAAGCGGCGGGCAGCTCCATCCGGTGACCTTGGAGTTACTGGGCAAAGCCAGGGAACTGGCAAACAAAATCAAGCANCCGGTCTTNGTTTTGTGTATCGGCAGCNATATCGGCGCGATCTGCAGCGAGCTGCTGCACTACGGGGCGGATACGGTTTATGCTTATGACCATCCTGCACTGCGGGATTTCCATATTGAAACCTACACTTCCCTGTTTCATGATTTTGTCATGCAGTATAAGCCTTCTGCCGTCCTCGTGGGCGGAACGCCGGCAGGCCGCCAATTGGCGCCCCGCGTGGCGGCGAGGCTTCGCACCGGGCTTACGGCGGACTGCACCGCTTTAGACATACGGCAAAACACAGACCTTGTACAGATACGCCCCGCTTTCGGCGGCAACATCATGGCGGAAATCATCACGCCGGATCACCGTCCGCAAATGGCTACCGTCCGCTACAAGGTCATGGAAGCACCCGAACGGAACGCCGAACCCGCCGGCGAGATTCTACAGTGCGCCGTCCTTGCCGAACATTTGTTCAGTCATATGGACGTCATCGACAGGATCCCCAGAGAGCCTGAGAAAACGATTGAAACCGCCGAAATCCTCGTTGTCGCAGGCAGGGGCGTCAAGAGACGGGAAGATATCGCCCTGCTGCAGGAACTGGCGGATGCGCTCGGGGGACAGCTCGCCTGCACCCGGCCGCTCAGTGAATCGGGATGGATCGACGCCAAGCGGCAGATCGGCCTCAGCGGTCGCAGCGTACGGCCGAAGCTGATCCTCACCTGCGGCGTATCGGGCGCGATCCAGTTTATCGCAGGCATGGGCGCTTCCGAGCTGATCATCGCCATTAACACAGACGAAAAGGCGCCGATCATGCGTACCGCGCATATTGCCATCGTAGGGGATCTATACGAAATCGTCCCCCAACTGCTGCAAAAATTGAAAAATACACCCGGAGGGAACCATCATGAATTATAAAGCATGGGAAGCGACGGATCTCGCCGCTTTACGACAGATTGTGAAAGACAGTGAACGCCTACTGACCGGAGAAGCCATCAGCGAGGATTACAGCCATGACGAACTTGTCGGCGCGCAATGCTTTCCGGACGTCGTCGTCAAAGCCTTATCCGCACAGGAAATCGCGGAGATCATGCGTTACGCGTGGGAGAACCATATTCCCGTGACGCCCAGGGGGGCAGGTACGGGGCTGGTCGGCGCGGCCATCCCGGTCGAAAGCGGGATACTGCTGGACTTAAGCCAGATGAACCGGATTCTGGAGCTGGATGAAGATAATTTGACCCTGACGGTAGAACCGGGCGTCCTGCTGATGGATGTTACAGCCTTCGTGGAGGAGCGGGGACTGTTCTATCCGCCCGACCCCGGTGAAAAAACCGCTACGATAGGCGGTAATATCAGTACCAACGCGGGGGGAATGCGCGCGGTGAAATACGGGGTGACGCGGGACTATGTTCAGGGGCTGGAGGTGGTCCTGCCCAATGGCGACCGCATCGAGTTAGGCGGAAAAATAGTCAAAAACAGTTCCGGCTACGACCTGAAAGACCTGATCATCGGGTCGGAGGGCACGCTGGGCATCATCACAAAGGCCATTCTCAAACTGCTGCCTCTGCCTGCCAAAACGATCAGCCTGTTGATCCCCTTTCCTTCACTGGAGCAGGCCATCCGCACGGTACCGAGAATCATCCGTGAAAAGTCTTCCCCGACCGCTATCGAGTTTCTGGACCGTGACGTCATTCTGGACGCCGAAGAGTATCTGGGCAAGAAATTTCCGGACAATTCCTCCTCGGCCTACCTGCTTCTTCGCTTCGACGGCCCTTCTACTGCCGATATCGAACGGGAATACGACGAAGTCGCCCGGATTTGCCTGGAGGAAGGCGCGCTGGACGTCCTGATCTCGGACACGGCGGAGCGGGACGAATCCATTTGGAACGCGCGGGGTTCCTTTCTGCAGGCAATCAAAAGCGCTAACGCCTCGCTTGTCGAAATCGACGCCGTGGTCCCCCGCAGCCGCGTCAACGACCTGGTTTCTTATATGCACGCGGTACAAGAGGAAACGGATACCCGCATCAAATGCTTCGGCCACGCAGGCGACGGCAACCTCCATATCTATGTCCTGAAGGAAACGCAGGACGAACCCGGCTGGGACAGGAAAGCGGAAGAAGCGATGGCGAAAATATACCGATACGCGAAAGAGCTCGACGGACAGGTGTCCGGCGAGCACGGCATCGGCTATGATAAACGGGAATACTTGAACGATTCCCTCTCTTCTACGGTTCTGGATCTGATGCGGGGAATCAAAAAGGCTTTTGATCCCCGTAACATCCTCAATCCGTCAAAAATTCTGCAAGAGTAGGCTTGCGCCTGGGCTAAGTTGAGTTGAACTGAGCTGAGTTGAGTTGAGTTGAACTGAACTGAGTTAGGCTAGGCTAAGATAAGATAAGATAAGATAAG
>WRNN01000089.1 GCA_009776595.1 Clostridiales bacterium | reverse complement strand
CCTCCGCGTCCGCGGCCACCTCGCACAAGCGCAGGCCTTCCGCCAGAAACAGCCCGCTTGCTTCCCGGTATTTCTTCTGTTTCAGCTTGCGGACCTCCGCCGCCATCTCATTATGTACCGACGTGATCATATCCATAGTGCAAAAAAAAAGACACCGAGCAGGTTCCTCGCCGATACTGCAGTGTCTTTATCCCTTCTCTATTATAAACTGGCTTTCGCTACCTCCACCAGCTCCGTGAAGCTCTGAGCGTCATGGACGGCAAGCTCCGACAGCATCTTTCGATTTACCGCTACGCCGGCTTTATTTAAACCGTTAATAAAACGGCTGTAACTGAGTCCGTTCATTCTGGCGGCAGCATTGATTCTGGTAATCCAGAGCCTGCGAAAATCACCCTTTCTATCTTTCCGATGGGCATACGCATATGCCAGGGAGTGCATAACCTGCTCATGGGCAGGCCTGTACAGCTTGGACTTCGCGCCACGATACCCTCTGGCCAGTTTTAAAACTTTCACATGTCTTTGATGTGCCCGGCTGCCGCCTTTTACTCTCGTCATGACTGAATACCTCCTGTCTGTCAATGGTCTCTATGGGATAGACGACCGCTATTTATAGGGAATCAGCTGTGCTACGCGCGCGGCGTCTCCTTTATCCATGATCGCCGCTTTACGCAGGTTTCTTTTTCTCTTTTGTGTTTTTTTCGTCAGAATATGGCTGGTAAACGCATGATTTCTCTTAATTTTGCCGCTTCCGGTTTTATTAAACCGTTTCGCCGCGCCGCGGTGTGTTTTAATCTTCGGCATCGAACTGCTCCTCTCTACACAACAAAATATCCATCGGCGGGTATTTCCGGATCATACGGCTCCCCGCTTGAAACATTGACCTATGCTGTTTCGTATCGTACATTACTTAGGGGAAATGATGATGCTCATGTTCCTGCCCTCGATTTTGGCGGAACGCTCGACATTGCCCTGATCTTTCACCACATCCGCCACTCTGGCCAGCAGTTCCCTGCCCAACTCCGTGTGGGACATTTCTCTGCCTCTGAACATGATCGTGACCTTGACTTTGTCGCCTTCTTCGAGAAAACGGATGGCATTTCGAATTTTCGTCGTAAAATCATTATCCTCAATGTTGGGACGCAGCTTCACTTCCTTGACGCTGATGAGATGCTGCCTCTTTCTCGCCTCCCGCTCGCGTTTGCTTTGTTCGTATTTATACCGCCCGACGTCCATGATTTTACATACGGGCGGCTTGGCGGCGGGCGCAACCTCTACCAGATCCAGGCCGTTTTCTTCAGCAATCTGCATAGCGTCCCTCGGAGACATAATTCCCAACTGTTCCCCGGTCTCTCCGACCAGACGAATTTCCTGGGCCTTAATTTCCTCATTGACCCTAAAGCCATCTTTACTAATAAGCTTCACCTCCATAAAATCAATAAAAGCGGACATACCTCCGCTTTCATCGCATAACAACCATAGGTTGCAATCCCTGTTTACCTGCGCGACATTTCGCCAGGTGAGAAGCGGAAGGCTTCTACTTGATGTAACGTACTTCCTAAGTTTATGAGCATAGCGGCCATTTGTCAATAGCTAATTTCCGCTTAGTTCCAACTGTCAGGAAACTCCAGATTCAGAATCGTCTCATGGGTATCCGCATCGATCACCCGCATTGTCATCCAGATTTCCTGCCCCAGCATAAGCTGATACTGCTCAAACAGGCCACTGAAAAAATAAGGCGCGATCTTTAGCTCTTCCGTATCTGTTTTTCCGTCCACATAAAGATCCATATACCGCAGGTCTTCAGAATAGGTAATATCCTTCAAATACTCCAGCTCCGCGATAAAATAGGTAATATTGTACTCCACATCACCCTGAAAGGCGTCCAGAAACTCCGCCTGCCTCTCCTTGGACATGACGACGGTTACCCGTCCGTCGCTGTTGGTATAGGCGTCAATATAATTGTTGAATTCGACAAACTCTTCGCTCAGCGTCACATCCCGGAACATCTCTTCCGGAAAGGTAATGGCTACGCTGTCGCCCTGATCGACGAGGTTGGGCTGTTCGTCCAAACCCGCGGGCGGGGCTTGCGCCTGTGCATCACCGTCAGAGGAAGGCTGCTGCGCATTACTGCCGCAAGCCGCCATCCCGGTAAGAAGTATAAGCGACAGAACGACGCCTATCCATCTCATTTGCCGTCCCCGGGGCTGTCCATCAGCGCCAGTCTGCGTTCCTTCGCCTCTTCTGCCAGCTGCCTTTTGAATTCGAGGAAATTCACAAGGCCNTTGTCGCCCTTGCCCCGGATGCGCAAAGCAACNGCGCCCATCTCCTGTTCCTTATCTCCGACGACCAGCATGTAAGGCACTCTTTCATTTTGTGCTTCCCGGATCTTGTAGCCGATCTTTTCGCTGCGCAAATCCGTCTCCGCCCGCAGGCCGCCGGATTTCAGATCCTCCGCCAGATAGGCCGCGTAGGAATGCTGCCGGTCTGTGATGGGCAAAATCTTAACCTGCACCGGCGCCAGCCAACTGGGGAACGCGCCGGCAAAGTGTTCGGTCAATATGGCGATAAAGCGTTCCAAGGCGCCAAAAACCACGCGATGGATCATGACGGGACGATGCCTTGCGCCATCTTCGCCCACATAGGTCAGATCGAACCTTTCCGGCATCTGGAAGTCCAATTGTATCGTAGCGCACTGCCAAGTGCGGCCGATGGCGTCGCTGACATGGAAATCGATCTTCGGCCCGTAGAAAGCGCCGTCGCCCGGATTGATGCTGTAGTCAAGCTCTTTGTCAATCAACGCGTTCTCCAGGGTTTTTTCCGCTTCGTTCCATGTCTCGATCTCCCCCATAAAGTTTTCCGGACGGGTGGAGAGTTCAACCCGATAGGAAAAGCCGAATAATTTATACATACTGTCAATCAAATCGATGACGCCTTTAATCTCCGCCGGCACTTGCTCCGGCGTCATGTACAGGTGCGCGTCGTCCTGGGTGAAGCACCGTACCCGCATCAATCCGTGAAGCGCGCCGGATAGTTCGTGCCGATGCACGGTTCCCAGCTCCGCCATGCGTACGGGCAGTTCCCGGTAGCTCCATGATTTGCGTTTATAAGCAAGCATTCCCCCCGGGCAGTTCATGGGCTTGATCGCGTAATTGCCCTCGTCAATCTGCGTAAAGTACATATTGTCTTTGTAATGGTCCCAGTGTCCGGAACGATGCCAAAGCTCCTCATTCAGAATCAGCGGCGTGCTGATCTCTTCGTAGCCTGCTTTGTTGTGCTCGATACGCCAGAAGTCAATGAGCTGGTTGCGCAGGATCATCCCTTTGGCAAAAAAGAAGGGAAACCCCGGCCCCTCATCATAGAGGGCAAACAGATCCAATTCGCGGCCCAGTTTGCGGTGGTCCCGCTTCTTCGCTTCTTCGATTCTGTCCAGGTATTCCTGCAGGTCCTTTTTGCTGAAAAAGGCGGTCGCATAGATCCGCTGCAGCATCTTGTTCTTCTCGCTGCCCCGCCAATAGGCGCCGGCTAGCGACAGAAGCTGAAAGGCATGAATATAGCCTGTCGAAGGCACATGGGGCCCCGCGCAGAGATCCGTAAAGTCCTCCTGCCTGTAGCAACTGATCTCCGCGTCTTCCGGCAGATCGTGAATCAGCTCCACTTTATAAAGCTCTCCCTTATTCTGAAAAAAAGCAATCGCTTCGTCGCGTTTCATAGTGAAACGCTCCAGGGGATAATCCGCCTTAATGATTTTCTCCATCTCCGCGGTAATCAATTCCAGGCTCTCCGGATCAAAGGCCTTGACCGGATCAAAGTCATAGTAGAACCCGTCTTCTATGGAGGGCCCGATCGCCAGCTTTGTCCCGGGATAAAGCCGCTGCACCGCATGCGCCATGATATGGGAACAGGTGTGACGATAGGCGTCGCGCCCCTCTTCGTCTTGAAAAGTCAATCCCTCCACCTCGGCGTCTTCCGCTATCTCCGCGGCCAGATCCGTAACTTTGCCGTTGACTTTCCCAAGCAAGACGCTCTTCTTCAGGCCGGGCTCCAAAGTTCGGAGGATATCCGCCAGCATCGTTCCCTGTGGGAAGGTTGCGGTTTTATCGCTGTCCTTATATCGAATCGTTATGCGCATTGCCATATCCTCCTGCTTCTCATTTTCTATATTTTGTAAACCAAAATACGTATACGATGAAGTATATCGCCGGAAAGCGCAAAAGTCAACGCCTTTTCCAAGCGTTTACCATATATTGTCAGAGATGCGTGTCAATTCAGGATCTGCCTATGGCAGAGGGATAGCATCCGGCAGGCACGGCGCTATACGCAGGCAAAACACCAAAGCGACAAGTTACCTGCGCCATACCGGCGATGAGTCGCCGTCCATGGCTCCCATCGCCTGAAAAATCGTCGTGATTTTTCTATGGCTTCGATTAACGCCCGGTTAGTGTCTTTGCTGCAAAAGCGCCTACCGCCTTGCCAAACGCTATCCCTCTGCCTTTATCACAGTTCCTGAATATGACACACTAAGGCGCTTGTTTCAGTGCCGGCGCAGTAGGTGGCGGGCGGCACGTTTGCCCAGGCTACGGTAGGAATATGAAGTTGTGAAACACAGGCTTGGCTGCTAATGAAGCCGTAGGTCCACCCGAGAGGGGTCCAGGCGAAGGTCCTTCAAGGAGGTTGGTGGGCTATACATCGGAAGGACGTTGAGCCGTTAGGCTGAATAACCTGAAAGCCTGAAGTTGAACACGAATATGACGTGTAGCCGGGCAAATATGCCGCCCGCCACTATAGTCGGCACTGAACAGCAACGCTGCCTGTGGCGTCAGGATTGACATAAAAAGTTTGCGGGGATATGATGATATCCGAAAAATGAAAGACGGAGGACGACAAGCATATGCGTACACAACAAGTCGCGAAAAACATTTATCGCATCCCGGTAACGCTGCCCAATAACCCCTTAAAGCTATTAAACAGCTATCTGATCAAAGACAGGGAAAGAAGCCTCCTGATCGATACCGGGTTCCGCATGGAGGAATGCAAAGCGGACCTCCTGGCCGGCCTTGAGGAATTGGGCGAGGATCCGTCAGAGGTCGATATTTTTGTAACGCATTTGCACGCCGACCATACGGGCCTGGCGATGGAAATCATAGGCAAAAACCGGAACGTCTTTATGAGCGCGGTCGACCGGGAATGGATGACCGGCGAAGACTCCGCGCTGGCAAGGTGGTATAGAAATGTGACAACCTATATCATGGCGGGTATGCGGCTCGAGGATATCGGGACCCTGCCGACCCTGAGCCCGGAAGTCAGGGCCGCGCCTTTGATTACCGGCGATTATGTCCCTGTCGAAAACGGCCACGTTTTCCGCGTTGGCGGCCATTCGCTGCGCTGCGTGATGACGCCGGGACACTCGCCCGGACACATGTGCCTCTGGGATGAAGAGAACGGGCTGATGCTGACCGGCGATCACGTGCTNTTTGATATCACGCCGAACATTACCGTATGGGGCACGATGGAAGACTCCCTGGGGAATTATCTGGCTTCTTTGGAAATGATCCGTCAGTATCCTGTCAAAACAGCGCTGCCGGGGCATAGGGAAGCGGGGGATTTTGCATCCCGTATAGACGAACTATGTGCACATCATGAGATCCGGCTTGCGGAAATCCTAGGTATCCTGCAAGCTTTACCCGGAGCGACCGGTCATGAGGTCGCCCAACGAATGAAATGGAGAATCCGCGCCGCGAGCTGGGAGGAATTCCCTTTTTCGCAAAAGATATTTGCTATTGGCGAATGCATGGCGCACTTGGATTACCTGCATCGCCGGGACAGGGTCAGGATAGAAAAAGAAGGGGAATTAAACCATTATTTCGCGCTATAGCCCCGTTTTCATCAGGATGCGGGCGCGATCGTTTTAGCGGCGGACCAACCCGCCAAAAGTCCCGAAGACCATGCCCATTGCAAATTATAACCGCCGCAGGGGCCGTCCACATCCAGAATTTCACCGCAGGCAAACAAACCGGGGAATATAAGGGATTCGAGGGAAAGCGCGTCAAATTCACTGAGCTCAAGGCCGCCCATCGTGATTTGCGCATTTTGCCAGCTTACAGGCCCTTCTATCGGAAATGTCCAACCTTTGATCACGCCTGCCAGCGCTTCCAGTTCCGTATCGGTCATGCTGCCGCAATCCCGGTCTTCGGCGTCCAGATTCGCCGCCTTCATCAACTGCAAACCGATAATCCTGTGGAAAGCGCCTGTAAAGAACTCCTCCAGCAATCTGCCGGACAGGTGTTCCGCCCTTTTTTTCAATTCTCCGATCAATTCCGGCTGCTCCATATGCGGGAATAAATCCAGTCTAAGGAGATTGCCGCCTTTGTGGCGGGAAAGGTCAAACACCGCAATGCCGGATAAACCAAACTCCCGAAACAGGACTTCCCCCTCTTCTTTAGCCAGAAACTCGTTATCGCGATAAAGCGAAACCATACAGGTGACGTGCAAGCCGTTCAATGCCGGCAAGCCCAAGTCCCTCTGCTTGCCAGAGGGACATTTTAGTCCCGCGAGGCCGGGGGCCAGATCCGTGACGCGGTG
>WRNN01000088.1 GCA_009776595.1 Clostridiales bacterium | reverse complement strand
GAGAAGCATAAGCCCTGCTGTGTGACGGTACGAAGCGAAATTTTCCCGCCGAAGGTGAACGCCAAGGGCGGAAGAATCAATGAATTTGGTGTGGAATATGAGCCTACGGACAGCACCGACGGACAGCAGCTCCCCATGCCCAACAACTTTATACTCGACGACATTAGCAGATGGCGGGATGTGATCAAAGCGCCAAGCCTGGAAGGTATAGATTGGCGGGCAATCGCGGAAAAAGCGCTGGCCAAAGTCGATCGCAACGAGTCCTGTGTACAGTTCGGTGGATCGTCTAATTTTTTCCAACAGCTGGTAGGCTTTATGGGTTTCACCGAAGCCTTGATCGCCCTCCAGGAAGAGCCGGAGGAAGTCATGGCGCTTCTCGAATATCTCTGTGTGTATCAGGAAACCATCGCACGGAATCTGATCGGTTATATCAAACCGGATTTCTATGGGATGAGCGACGATAACTCCACTGCCCGGAGCCCTTTTTTCTCTGTGGAAATGTACAAAAAGATATTTAAGCCCTTTCACGTAAGAATGGCAAAAATTGGAAATGAATTGGGCCTGCCTATCGATATGCACGACTGCGGGCGCTGCGAAGATCTCATAGAGGATTGGCGCGAATTCGGCGTCAGGATATGGAACCCGGCGCAAGTGATGAACGATCTCGTCGGGATCAAGAAAAAATATGGCAACGATTTGATACTGACCGGCTGCTGGGATTCCTCCGGCCCTGCCGGCTGGCCGGACAGCACGGAAGAAACCGTTCGGCAGGCGGTACGGGATTGCATCGATACCTTCGCGCCGGGGGGTGGCTTCTGTTTCTGGGCCAGCGTATATGGCGCCAAAGGTGATGATCTGGCCAAACAGCACGCGTTCTGGGTCACCGACGAATACAATAAGTACGGCAGGACTTTCTATCAGAGACAAGGTTAACAAGTTTTGATAAAGGGAAAGAAGGATTGGAGGAGGATAATCATGACAATGACGGAACGTGAAAACCTGCTTCGGGTGATCAACGGACAGGAACCGGCCTGGGTGCCCCGCAAAGGCATCGTACCCTATGCGGAGCTTGATCCCGAGCAGCATAAACCCTGCTGNGTAGGCGTCATGCCGGAGCTTTTTCCGCCTAAAGTGAATGCGAAGGGCGGGCGGATCGANGTATTCGGCGTGGAGTACGAGCCTACCGACAGCACAGACGGCATGCAACTGCCGCAGCCTAATAACTTTATCCTGGATGACATTACCAAGTGGAGAGACGTGATCAAGGCCCCGAGTCTTGAGGGGATTGACTGGCGGGCGATTGCCGAAAAATCAGTGGAGAAAGTGGATCGCAAAGAATCTTGCATACAGTTCGGCGGGTCTTCCGGCTTCTTTCAAACCCTGGTCAACTTTATGGGCTTTACCGAAGGCCTGATCGCCCTTCAGGAGGAGCCGGAAGAGTGCATGGCGCTCAACGAATATATCTGCGATTATCAGGAAACCATCGCCAGAAACCTGATCGGTTACATCAAACCGGATCTCTACAGCATGGGGGATGACAACGCCACAGCCCGGAGCCCCTTTTTCTCCATAGAAATGTACAAGAAAATATTCAAACCTTTCCATGTCCGTATGGCAAAGGTCGCCACAGAACTCGGTCTGCCTATCGATATGCATGACTGCGGGCGCTGCGAAGACTTTATCGAGGATTGGCGCGAATACGGCGTCAAGATATGGAATCCGGCCCAGGTGATGAACGATCTCGTCGGTATCAAGAAAAAGTATGGCAATGACTTGATCCTGACCGGCTGCTGGGATTCTTCAGGTCCTGCCGGCTGGCCGGACAGCACGGAGGAAACCGTTCGCCAAGCGGTACGCGATTGNATCGATACCTTTGCGCCGGGNGGCGGNTTCTGTTTCTGGGCCAGCGTATATGGCGCCAAAGGCGATGAGCTGGCCAAACGGCGNGCNTTCTGGGTCACCGATGAATATAATAAGTACGGCAGAACCTTCTATCAGAAGCAAGGTTGATTCAGCACCATATATTTATTCCCTGTACAGTAGACAAATTGACCATCCATGCAATATAATAAAAGAAGCATATTGAGGAGGTAGTTTCAATGACAAAAATTCAAGAAATCGCCGCAGCCGTAGAGGCAGGCAAATCAAAAATCATTGGTGAACTGGTTCAGGCAGCTCTTGATGAAGGTGTCGCCCCGTTGGAAATCTTAAATGTCGGTATGATCGACGCGATGGGCATAGTTGGCGAAAAGTTCCAGAAAGAAGAGATCTTTATCCCGGAAATGCTTGTTGCCGCACGCGCCATGAAGAAGGGTGTGGAAGTACTCCAGCCGCATCTGGGAGACGCGGACGCAGCGATGATCGGCAAAGCAGTCGTCGGTACGGTATCGGGCGACCTGCACGATATCGGCAAAAATCTTGTTTCCATGATGATCGAAAGCGCCGGTTTTGAGGTCAATGATCTGGGCGTAGACGTTGCCCTGAATCAATTTGTTGCAGCGGTAGAAGGAGACGAGAAGGTCAATGTGGTCGCGCTCTCCGCTCTGCTGACCACCACCATGCCGGCAATGAAAGAGACTGTCGCCGCCCTCAACGCATCGAAAGCGCGCGGCCGTTTTAAGATCATGGTCGGCGGCGCCCCCATCACACCGGAGTTCTGCAAGGAAATTGGCGCCGACGCTTANGCGCCGGANGCGGCGTCCGCAGCNCAGAAGGCAAAGGAGCTTGCCAAAGCCTGAACTTATCTTCACAAGCCTATATAAGAGAATCCAAAGAAAAAGCCGGCTTTTAGGCAACCGGCTTTTTCTTTGCGCGTATAGGCGGTGAAACTGATCGGTACAGTTCAGTGCCGGTGTACAGCACCGACTCGGTAGTTGGCGGGCGGCATAACCTTATTCTAGCCGGTCGCCCCAAGCGAGTTGCCGGGGCCAGGTTTTGCTGAAGGACATGCGCGGTACGATCATTTTGAACTCTTCTGTGAGGATTTTGTAGAACTGCGGATAACTGGTAATTTCTTCCTCAAAGACTTCCCCGTTTACTTTACGGCGAAAAATCGTACCGTCCACGGCAATGCTGCCGGTCTCGGTACGCAAGCGAACGACGCGCCTGTCGCTTTTCTGCGTAAGCTCATTGGGCGCGATGAATTCCAACAGCGTATGCGGCCGGAGATAGACGGTATAAAAATCCGACTCCGTGCCGTCCGCCGCGTGCTTTACCAATGTGATATCGCCGAACTGCCCGCCTTCGTGGTGGCGGATGGAAAACAGGGATCCGAGCACATCCTGAATGCCTGGCGCATCGATATCCACAGGACCTTCCGCGCAGCCCGCGCCGTAGCCCACGTCGCAGAGATAACGCCGCTCGCCGATGGTGACCACCGTCGTCCGATGCCCCATCAGGTTGTAGACAGGCCTGCCAAACAGCAGCCGGCCCGCCAAAGCATAGCATTGATAGCCAAGGGCTTCCAGGATCGCCATAAAGAAACCGTTGATTTCAAAGCAATACCCGCCGCGCCTGTTNAGAACGAATTTTTCAAAAAGATGCTCAGGCGCATAGTCGACATGCCGCATATAGTCGCAGCTATCCAGCGTTTCATAGGGAACCGTCATCATATGCGCAAGCATCAGCTTCTGCAAATTCTCCCTGCTCGGCGAATAGTCGCCGCCGGGGTCAAGACCGATACGTTCCAGGGCCATAGCCAGGTCGGGCAGGGGCGCGAAGTATTCGGGTGCGTTGACGCTGTAATTTCTGTCCAAAATCATGCGGTAGTATCACACCTTCCTGTGTATTCTGCGTTACGGAGCGCTCGCCTTATACCTCAGTAAATAGCGAACTATAGCGTTTCAGGCATGGAGCCAGCAAGTCGGCGATCTCCGCTTCGGTATGGATCATACTGTTGATATTCATGGTAAGGGTAAGGGGCGCCCCCTCGCCATCCCCTGCGGTAATCCAGGCGCCGGAGGTCAGGATTTCCGGCTGACCAAGCCGGGTAAGGGAATAGCGGACAAAACTGTCTTCGGACTCCTGCAAAACACCCTTCACATGACCGTAGATGATTTCGTCGCCGCTGAGCAGTTCGCCTATTTCTGTGAATAGCTCACTCAGCTTCTGCACCAGCCCGGCCCTTCCCGCGGCTTCCCGCGGATGAATCGAATAACGCAGACTTACCGCGCCGACGAGACGTTCGTCATGATCGTGATCATGCTCGTGTTCGTCATCCTCGTCATGCTCGTGTTCGTCATAGTCATTATCCAGCACATCTATCTGTTCTTGATGGCCGGGCTGCCCGTCTTCGGCGCTTTCCGGGCGGAAGAGTTTGTTCAGAATCCTGATGCTGTCCTCGATCCTGTCCTTGTCGGACGCCATCAGCATGACGTCGTTTACGCCGGTGAGATCCTTCAGGCTATCCACGATAGGCNCCGTTTCCCGGAAGAGATCGGTTTTATTTAAGATGATTAAATCGCTGCCCATGATTTGATCCCGGACAAAATCGCCGATAATCTGGAGCCTGGTCCAGCGGCTGCCGTCCACCACGGCGATGGCGGCAATCTCAAGCCCGATTGTAGAATACGTGTCCAGAAGCTCCTTCACGTTGAGCAACTCCGCCACGCCGGTCAGCTCGATGATCAGCCAATCGGGTGAAATCTGTCTGTAGATCTCATCCACCGCGCCAATCAGGCTGCCTGTGATCTCGCAGCAGACACATCCGCCGAACAAGGGCGTCATTTTCACGCTGCCCTCCCTCAGCAGCACGTCGTCAACGCCCACCTCGCCTATTTCATTTTCAATAATGGCGATAGTGCCCCGTTCAGCACGCAGGATGCCGTCGATAAACGCGCGGATGATGGTGGTTTTCCCTGAACCGAGAAAACCGCCAAAGAGTAAAATTTTCATGGATATAACCCTCCCTTATAGTGGTTCTTGGGGCGTAAGCTACGAATCAGCTCCAGACAAGCCTCCTTCCGAAACGGAAGGCCAGCAGCGTAAGACAGGCGGTAAGGGCGACCAGAATCGACCCGGCCTGGAAAGAAAGCGTGTAGCTTCCGGTGTAATCATATAAGTATCCGATAATAGAGGAACCGGTGGCTATGCTGAAATTCTGGCTCAGAGACAGCAAAACGAAAATGCGGGCGTAATCCCGGGAGCCGAATATCGTATGAACCAGCAGCGGCGCGGCGACCGACATTAAAGTCAGAAAATTACCGGATAAAAACGCACCGCCGAACAATAGAGCAGCGGGATTGGCGCCATTCAGCAGCATGAGCATGGCCGCCATGGTAATACTGAGGCAAAGGCTGATCATGATTCTGCCGCCGAATCTGTCGTCGATCATGCCCATTGTGATTTTGGTGATGGAGTTGCCGATCATACTGAGAGAAGGCATTATGGAGGCCGCAGCGAGCGCCAGACCGATGGAAACGCCGTAGGCAGTCAGTATCTGGGTATAACCGCCGAGAAAACCGGTTGCGGCGAATACAAAAAGCAAACAAAAGAAAGAGGCTGAGTGAAGGGCGTCGTCGCGGCTGACGCTTTTCTCCGGGTTGGGATTCTTCTGCGTTTCGCCTGCAGCCGGCGCAGGCCCTTCCTCGCCGTAAGGCAGGAGTCCCTTATCGGCGGGCTTCAAGCGTACGACAAACAGGAGAAAGGGCAGTACGATGAGGGCGGTGATCGCGGCATTGGCTACATAAGCGGTTCTCCAGCCGCTGTTTTGGATGATCCACGCAAGCAGCGGATTCATGACCGCGCCGCCGATGCCGGAAAAGGTCATGGCGAGACCTATGGCGAAACCTCTTCTTTTGGAAAACCAGTTATTCAGGATGATCGGCGGGATGACCAGGCTGCAGGCCGGACTGACAATGCCTCTGATCGCGCCAAAAACATACCACTGCCAGAGATGATGAAAGCTACCCATGAANGCCAGNCAGGATAAATTGATGATCAGACAGACGGANAGNAGCAGACGGATAGGGACTTTGTCCAGCAGTTTGTTCAGCATCGTCATCGAGGCAAGTCCCAGTACGCCGCCAATGGTCTGNTGCAGGGTGAACGCGCCCATACCGAAGCCCAATTCGCTGGTAACGGGGAGATAGTACTGGCCGTTGCAGTTCATCGTCATGCCGAAACCCAGCGAAATCGCGCTGCAGGCAGCAAGCACCGCCCAGGCATAGTGGCGTTTTTTCATATTACGTTATTCATCCTCTGCATTGTCGCTTTCCTATGGTTCATTGTATCTTGTCGCTCTATGGCTGTCAATCGGGGTATCTGTGCAGTGTCTGTGATAAGAGCAGGTTCTGAATAAGCTGAAAACCTGCGCAAAACACGCATTGACACACAACAGGGGAAATGATACTTTTAAAATAGAATTCTACAAATGAAAAGTGTAACTTAGGGACTTACTCCTCAACAACATCAATTTAAAAATGTTCTTTTGCGGGAGTCAGTCGCTAACGCTGCGGAAACGGCAGGAATGCGTGGAAAGGGAGGGGTGATGCGCACGCGCGAGTCTGGTTTAGTGTTGAAATCAAAACATGTAGGAGGGAGTAAAAAGCATGACACAAGCATTCGGTAAATGGCCGGAAAGCAGCTGGGTATCGGACAAAATCGACTGGAAAGCGGCAAAG
>WRNN01000087.1 GCA_009776595.1 Clostridiales bacterium | reverse complement strand
CCTTGTGGATTTTGTACTGGACGACCTCGCTGCGGGGGAGTTCCGCGACGCCATTGACGAAAGCGATCTGGATGATCTGGAAATGGCGCGCAGCCTNATGCGCAGCACCTTGTCCGGGCAGCTTATGACCGCGGCGGAGCTTGCGGATCTGGTGGATATGGCGCCGGATACGCTGAAGCTGGTCTATGCGTATTATATCAGTNTGTATGGCGATACCGGCGCCTGGCTGCTTTCCTTGCAGGGNCTNGTGGACTATGTGCTGGACGACCTCGCTGCGGGGGAGTTCCGCGATTCCATCAAGGAAAGCGATCTGGACGATCTGGAAACCGCGCGCAGCCTGATGCGCAGCACCTTGTCGGAACAGCGTATGACCGCGGCCGAACTTGCGGATCTGGTCGACATGGCGCCGGATATGCTGCGGGTCCTCTATGCTTATCATATCAGCCTTTATGGCGATACTACAGGCTGGCTGCTGACGCTGCAAGACCTGGTAGATTANATCCTCACGGAGCTNTCGGCAGACAAGGATTTCGGCGATATGCTGGAGGAGGATACACTGGACGACCTGCGGACGCTGCAANGNATNATCAGACGGAACCCTGGCGGGNACNATCTANTCTCCGGACGCNNTGGCGGANCTGCTGGATATGGACAGGGATTCGCTTTNGCAGCTTTATTTTCTTCGCATCAGCCGCTATGGCGACATACGGGATTGGATGTTGTCGATCCATGCGTTTATCCGCTTTATCCACGACGATGTGCTGACCGACGCGGATCTGTCCGGCAGGATCAGCGCCGGCGACGCGGACAGGCTGGCGGCGTCCAGGAGGCTGGCGGACGCCGTTGCCGACGGCGTATCCTTCTCCTATNCGGACATGACNGCTATGTTTGACGGGCTGGCGAAAGGAATGACCGCCAACCAGATGAAGCTGCTGTATGTTTACTATTTCAGCCGGACGGATACCGATCCGGGATGGCGTTTCAGCATCATCGACTTGTTCCATTACCTGGTTGACGATATTCTGCCCGACCCGGTCTTTGCCGAGGTCTTCGAAGATAAAGACCGTCAAACGCTGCTGGACGCCAGGGCGGACATCGACGACGCGGTCGGTAAACTGACGGGCCCGAATTACTCTCTGATGTCGATCGCGACGACCTTTCCGGGGGAATCCGATGATACCCGCATGTTCATCCGCAGTTTGATTCAGGATTTCAGCGGAAATCTGCGCGGCGGATACTACCTGATCGGCAACGCGGCGATGAACTATGAAATGTCGCAGACNTTCGGCAGAGAGAATCTGTTTATCAGTTTGTTGACGGCAGGCGCTATTTTTATCGTCGTTGCGCTGACCTTCCGCTCGCTGATCCTCCCGGCGATTCTGGTTCTTGTCATCCAATGCAGCGTCTTTCTTACGGTCAGCATCATCGGGCTGCAAGGCTATAGTATATTTTATCTTGCGCTAATCATCGTACAATGTATACTGATGGGCGCTACGATCGACTACGGGATCCTGTTCGCTTCCTACTATATGGATAGCCGAAAAAACCTCAGCCCGGCTGAGGCCCTTACCGCNGCGTACAANGGATCCATCCATACGATTCTGACTTCCGGTTTAATCCTGATTATTGTCATCGGTTTTGTCGGCATGTTCTTTGAGAATCCGGTGAACGGCGAGATCTGTCAAACGATATCCAGAGGGGCGATATGCTCTTCGGTATTGATCGTATTTATACTGCCCGGCATTATAGCTCTATGCGACAAGTTTGTAACGCGCAAAGGCTAAGATGGGCTGCGCACGTAGCCTAAAGCGGCGCGGCNNTANANCCTCGGATCAACAGGCTCGCTCTCCATAGCCAGTACCCCAAAGACGCATGAATGCACCCGATACAGCGGCTCGGCGGACACAAAGCGCTCCAGCGACTCCATGCCAAGGGCGAACTCCGCAAGGGCGAGGTTGCGTTTCTTTGCCAGCGAACGCTTCTTTAAGCGCGCTAAATTGTCTTCCAGATTGTATTCGGGGCCGTAGATAATCCGTAAATACTCTCGCCCCCGGCATTTTACGGCGGGCTGCAGCAACTCCGTGCCTTTTGTAGCAATGAAATCATAGGGCTTGACCACCATACCTTCCCCGCCGGAAGCGGTTAATTCTTCCCACCACTTTACGCCGGCGGCGACGCTGTTTTCATCGAGTAAATCCACAAGCAGATGTGCGGTCGCCATAAACACCGGATCTCTTCCTGTCATATACTTTGCAATGGTTTCCATATGCCAAATATGGTTTTCTCCGCACCAGGTTTTACCCTCTGTGGCAAGCAGATGGAAGGGCGCGATACGGTAATCGTCAAGCCCATTCACATTCCAACAATACGCGCGGTACGCATCGGTGTATAACTGTAGTGCGTCCGCGCGGTTTTGAACCCGTTCCGACAGCGCGGACAAATCCGCATTCCGGTTGGACTGCGCTTCCGCGTCGATCTCCTGGCTGCCCAAAACAGCAGCCGCTTTGCGGATGGCGTCGAGAGCCGACGACAAAGCGCTTCGCCCTGCGCGTCCGACAGGGGCATATTGTTCTTCCAACAGCTTTTGCGCTTTGGCCGACCACGGCATAAATTCTGTATCAAGACATAACCAATCGGTGTTGAAATCGGTCCAGAAACCGGAGGACGTCAGCACGGCTTGAAGCCGCGTCAAAATAGCGTTTTGTATTTCTGCATCATTAAAGAAATGCCGTCCTGTCCGGGTATAAATAATGCCAAAACTGCCATCGTTTACCTTAAAACGCTTCGCGGCGGTTTCCGCGTCCTTGCACAGCACGATCACGGCGCGGGAACCCATGTGTTTCTGCTCGCAAACGACCTTCCCTATACCGCGTGTTTTATAATAATCAAAGGCTTCCGCGGGATACTCCAGGTAATCCGGCAGCCTGCTTGTTTCACAAGGGGACATGGTCGGCGGCAGATAAATCAGCCAATGGGGGTCGGCGGCAAAGCGGCTCATTACCTCCAATGCGGCGGCAGCATTCTCCGCGTTGATTTTGATGCTGCGGCGCAGGCGGGTCGTCAGATAGGTTTGCCCCATCACGTCGTCTATGGTCAGCATGTCGTCATGGGGATCAGGCGTAGTAAGAAAGGGCTTTGCCGGCGCATAATACGCCCGCGCGGCGTCAACTTGCAGGATTTCCTGTTCGGGATACCGGTATGCCGTCAGTTTACCGCCGAAAACACAGCCGGTATCAATGCAAAAGGTATGGTTTATCGCTTCCACTTCAGGCGTAGGGGTATGTCCATATACCACNGTTGCCTTGCCGCGATAGGCAAGCGCCCATGGCAAGCGTACAGGCAGACCGAATTCGTCGATTTCTCCCGTCGNGTCGATCACGGTCAACAGGCCCAGTTCCAGCCGCTTATTAGCAACATAGTAGAGGGTATCAAAGGCTTGCGACGATACCAGCTGATTGTTTTCATCATCTGAAATGAGAGCGCGGAAATAGTCGGAGGATAATACTTCTGTCGGCTTGAAAAATCGCCCGGCAAAGGTAGTTTTTCCGCTGCCGGACACACCGATGAGCGCTACAACGGCGAGTTCGGGAATCTCTATTCGCATATCGTGAACACCCCCATCTGCGTCGGCGCGCCGAGGCTTTCCTCAACATCGCCGATTTCCGAGAATTGTACGGTATAGCCGAATCTTTCCGCCGTCCGGTTCGCCCAATCCCGGAACTCCGCCCGTGTCCATTCAAATCTGTGGTCGCCGTGACGTAAATCCTCTTCATACAAGAAGGGGTAATTGGCATTATATTCTTTATTCGGCGTAGTCAGCACCACGACGGGCGGCTTGGCAAATTCAAACAGGACGCGCTCAAACGCGGCAAGGCGCGGAATGTCAAATGCTCGATCACTTCTACAACACAAGCCGCGTCGTACTCCGCGAAGCGGTCGTCCTTATAGGTAAGCGAACTCTGCCATAGCCGGACATGTTCAGGCAGAGAATCCCCGGCGCGTCCCCGCTTGAGTTTTTCACCCGCTCGCGCAAGCGCCACGTGGGATACGTCGACCCCTGCGATTTGCGTAAACTGGCGGTCTTTTACGAGCATAACCAGAAGGTTTCCCTCGCCGCAGCCCAGGTCGATCACGCGCCTCGCGCCGCAGTTTTTCAATGCGGCGACAACGCTGCCGAGGCGTTGTGTGTTCAGATTCAGCTTTTTGTCGGGCTTTTCCTCTGCTTTTGCTTCCGCTGCGTCTGTTCCTGTTCCTTCTGTTGCGTCTGCTGCGTCTGTGTCAGCTTCCGCTTCTTCGGCCTCTTCGGCCTCTTCGGCTTCTTCGGCTTCCGCGGTCAGTGCTTCGCCATCCACGATATTTGCTGCCGCCAATCGCGCAAAAGCCATGTTGACAAGAGAACTGCGGCGATGCAGGTATCGCCCTGTGATATAGGCTTTTTCGGGATGATTCGGCAGCCAGTCCCCGCCGATGCGCAAGAGCTTTTCCACCTCGTCCTCGCCAATCCAATAGTGCTTTTGTCTATCGAAGACAGGGATGAGAACATAGAGATGCTTCAAAAGGTCGCGCAAGCGAAGCTTACCGCTGATCGTCAGGTTCACATACGCGCTCCCGCCCCAATCGGGGAAATGCTCGTCCGAAACAAAGGTTTCGTAGCTGACCTTGTATCCCAGGGGCTCAAATACCTTGTTCAGTTTCTCCTGCTCTCCGCGGCAGGGCAGCATGACGACGGCTGCCGTCAAATCCAGAGGGGAATCAGACAATGCCTGATGCGCGTCCGCCCGCCCGGACATGGCGGTTCCGAATACCCTTGAAATAGCCGTACTTAGAAAGGACGACGACACATACGGACGGTCGTTGACGTAATCAAACAAGCCGCCGCCGGATGCGCCGGCCTTGCCGCGCGCCAGGTCTATAGGGTCGATGTCCAGGAGCAGCGCGGCCGTAGTGCGTTCGTTCGATACTTCCGGGTAAAAGACATACGCCTTGCCATGGTTCAGCTCAAACACTTGCGGGCGGTATGGATTTTTATAGAGCAGATAGCCGAGGTCGGTTGTGTTCTGCCCCATATAGGTTATTGTTAAAAGCATATTTATGTTCCTCGAAATTCGAGGTTGATTCCTCCGTTCTTTTCGGTTTAGGGCCTGGGAACTTCATGGATCGGCGTATAGACCATCTTGCCCTTGATCTGTTCCGATTTCATCAGTTCCATGCAGCGGACGGTTTCCCCAAATGCCCCAATCGGCCATGGTTCGCTGTCCGTCACAACGTCGCGCCCAAGGGTAATGTGAGGGCTGTATTTTCGCTTCTCCAGCGAAAATCCCGCGCCTGTCAACTTGCGGCTCAGCCTGCCTTGCAAATCGATCAGCGGCTTATCCCTTCGGACGCCTGCCCACCATAAGTCTTTGCCGCCGCGCTTGAATCGCCCGACACAATCAATGGCGACGGAGAGCGGTTCGAAAGCTGTAGCGTCCATCGCCGCTTTGGCGGCGGCAGCTTGTTTATCGCTGCATTCTCCGAGAAAGGCCAGGGTCAGATGCAGGTTTTCCGGTGCGGAATAGCGCCCCTGCTTCGATTGGGCTTGCAGTGCATCCCGCAGGGCAAGAAGCCGGGATCGCGTATCCTGATTCAGGTTAATGGCGATAAACAAGCGCATGGTCAATCCTTCTCCCTTTCAGACGGGGCGCCGCCCCATTCCTATAGCATCTGCCGGTCGAGGGTTAGCGCGCTGGTCAGCAGACGCTCGCTTGGATTATTCAGCAGCTTTTGCGTCCAGTCCGTGAAACCGACGTCGCCGATTTCAAAGCTGCGTCCGTTGACCTGTGCATGCATTGTCGCCTGCAGTCCTTTGTAGTAGGTCGTGTGGTCTTCCCGTTCATCTATAGCGATTTCGATATCCTGGAGATTCTCTCTAAGCGCTTCGGCTGCCCGGTTAAAGAATCCCTCCCCGTCTTTGTATCCGCTCCTTCGGTTCAGCGTCAAGGACAGCGCGGAACCGTGCTTCCGTAACCAGTAGCCGCAGTAAAAGCGCAGATGAAACAATAAAGCCTCAATTTCAAAGCCATACGAACTCCGGCTTTTCCCTGCGCTGACTATGGTGAAAATGCCGAAATGCGGAAGCATCCACGCATCGAATGCGGCTTGGTAGCGGATATGCCTATGGGTGGTGCAAAGATGGATCGGAGATTCGGCGTGGGACAAAGTACCGTCTTTGAGCCCTGCCGCGATGTGCAAGGCCAGCATATTTGTCGCGTCCGACAGAATTTCAAGGTTGCGGTTCGCGGACAGGATCTTGTTTTGGCTGACTGCGCCGAACGCGGAACAGCATCCAAAAAGCGCGGCGGGGGAGAGCAAGACGCCGGGAATCCCGTACTCTTCCGCCTCACATAGCATATCGGCCTCCAACCGGCGATATTGGGAGGCGCTGCACGAAGCGGGCTTCGCATAGGGATTCTGCGCATAAAACCTCAGCATTTCGCCTGGCGCGATCCTCTCCGCCCTTGCCGCAAATACGCCGGTCAAGAGCGAAGTAAAGTCGGAAGCGGATAAATCCTCGCTCAGTTTTTTCGCCAGGGAGGGTATGCCTAGCTCCCGCTCAATGCGCTGTGTTATGTTATTCGTGTTAGGGGAATCCATAAAGCTACTCCTTGTTTACG
>WRNN01000086.1 GCA_009776595.1 Clostridiales bacterium | reverse complement strand
CCTTCGTTACCGCTCGCAGCCGGTGCAGGAGGCGCCAACGATAACGATCCGCCTTCGCGGGAATCGGAAAACAAAAAGGGCTGTCCGGATGCTGGTATCATTTCCGGACAGCCCTGTTGTCTTTAGCACTGTGTTGGTCGCTCAGGGTGGCCTTGTGGTCTATTCAGTCACTGGCTATTTCGTCAGGTAGCATTCGCGGATTTGGGTATTGCCTTTGGTGTCGACATAGACAGTGTAAGCGCCGACGGCATATTTGCCTGCCGCGTTATTATTGATGCTGATGGTTTTGGTAATAGTGTTGGCGCTATTGTCCGCAAATTTTTCGACAATTGTAATCGTAAGGTCATTCTGATTTCCGCTGCGTTTGGTGACATACGCGGACAAATCCACGGATAAGGGGCCGCTATACTCGATGAAAGTCGAGCCGTCCGCATTGCAGATGGGGCAGCGGCCGGGGCGTCCGACGACCACTTCGCCGCAGACCGGGCAGCGGTAGATGGTGACATATTTACTGTTGATATAGCCGGTGTCCGCCAGATTCGTCAATACCTCAAAATAATTGCCCGCGTGTATTTCTTCGGCTTGCTTTGCCAGATTGAAGATACGTCTGGCGTTGGTATCGCCGGCGTTCATACCTTCGGCTTCGGCGGTATCCATAAATTCGGGATACATGACTTGATACTCGTAAGTCTCGCCATTGAAAGCCGCCAACAGGTTATCCGCAGTCGACCCAACCGAAGGCTTACTTGCCACAGGCCGCTGTGTCGCGCCCATGGTTTGCAGGATCGCCCATTCGTCTTCGGCGTGTTTCGCTTCGGCGTCCGCCGTAGCCTGGAACAGACGGGCGATGACAAGGTATCCTTCATTGAGCGCTTTTTCAGCAAATGCCAAATACGCGGCGTTGGCATTGGTCTCCCCCTGTACTGCCGCATATAGGTTCGCATAGGTTTCACTTTCTTGCGCCGCCGCGGCGGCAAATAACTGCAAGGGAAGCATCGTAGTCAGCAGTACGATTAACAAAGATGAAATGATTTTTTTCAAACTTTTCCACTCCTTTTCGTGATGTCCATAACATGGGTCAAACTCTATCTCCAAGTGAAAGCAAAGCGGTCCCTTATCCCTTCAGACAGCTTGTTTTCAATGCGTGCGCTGTAGGAATGCAGGACCTCTACGAAATCATAAGCATCCCTCCTTATCAAGATCTTTTCCCGGTAGTTAGTTAGTGCTAACAATAATGATTGTCATTATCATATAGTTAAATATAAATTCAAGAGTAGAAAAAGTCAATATCAAGGGATGATATTTCCCATGTTTTTCACCGATACGATTTGATTTTTGACCATGCGTAATGTAGTATGTAGAGAGAATGTAACATATAGCGATCCGGGATAAGGAACGATGTCCCGGAAACCCATACCAGGAACAAAAACAGGAATCCCGACGGGGATTGGGGCAGAGCCCCATGTTAAAATGAAGAGGAGGTAGGCGGATGACACAAGACTATCGCAAATGGCCGGAATTCGATTGGCTTTCGGGCGTGATAGACTGGAAAAAAGCAGACAAGATCACAGCAGGCGTAGACATAGGCACCACAAGCGCACAGGCGGCCATCCTATGCGACGGGCAACTGTTCGGCTGCGCAAATATGCGTACCGGCGTGGATTTTCGCAAGACAGCCGATACAGTACTGGAGCGGGCATTGGGCCAGTCCGGCATGAAGGCGGAGGATATCGCCGAAATTGTCAGTACGGGATGGGGGCATCAGAATGCTTCCTATGCGCGGCGCTACGTCGATGAAATCCAATGCCACGCGAAAGGCGCGCGCTTTATGTATGGCCCGGGCGTGACGACGGTGGTGGATCTGGGAGGGCAGACGACGAAGGCGATACGGCTGCACAACTGGGACAGAGTCATGGATTTCATGTTGAATGACAAGTGCGCCACCGGCATGGGACGCAATATTGAGATTCTATGTGATATCCTGCAAATTTCCATTGAAGAGATAGGGGAAAAGTCTCTTGATGTTAAAATGGACCCCGAACCGGTGAGTACGACTTGTTTTGCCTTTGCGGATACGGAGACGATCGGACAGTTCCGCACCGATTTCAGAGCCGAAGCGATGAGCCCGAACGAAATCTATGCTTCCCATTTGTTCGCGGTAGCCTGGAGNATACTGGGAACCATCGGNAAGCTTCAGCCCCTGGACGTGGGCGATATCACGGTCTATAAAGAACTGGCTTTCACCGGCGGNCTTGCNAAAAACCCGGGNATAACCGCCAGGATTGAGAGAGAGCTGGGCGTCACCGCCCTCAGAAGCGAATATGANCCCCAGTTNGCCGGCGCCATCGGCGCGGCATTGTTGGCTTAGCGGATTTTCAAGAAGGAGGGAAGTAAATGGTTAGTTTCAGAGAATGCGTCGCCGACCGCCACCGCTACGCCGAAGAATGGAAGGCGCGGACCGGGGGCAAGGTNCTGGGCTATTTCGATACATATTTTCCGGAAGAGCTGGCTTATGCCGCGGGCGTCCTGCCGATGCGGATCCTCGCGGAGCATGAACCGGACATTCTTTCGGATAAGTGGATTTACGCGTCCTGTTATCCCGCGAAGGATATGATTAACCAGTTCCTCAAGGGCAGATACGATTACATCGACGGGCTTATCACTTCCGAAGGCTACTGCCAGTGGATGTTTCATGCCTATGAAGTCATCACGAACAACAAGCCCTCGCTTTTCTGCCATTATATGTTCTTTCCGGATTATACCGAGGCGTTTTCGGCAAAGATCGCGCTTCGTTCGGAGCTGGAGGTGCTGAAAGGCAGGATCGAGCAATGGACGGGCAAGGTGATCACCGAGGAAGCGCTGGACAATGCCATTGAAGTATATAATACCAACCGGCGTCTGCTGCGCAAGATCTATGAACTCCGGCGNGCGGACCGGCCGGTCATNCTCGGCGCCGAAGCGATGCAGGTGATGCTGGCGAGCCAGGTNATGGATAAGGCGGAAATGAACCCCCTCCTTGCGCGGTACATCGAGGAGCTGGAAGACCGGACGCCTTACGAAGACCGCATCCGGCTGATGCTGGTGGGCAGCGAGACCCATGATACCCGGCTGGAGGAGCTGGTGGAATCTCTGGGTGGCAATATCGTGGTCGACGAGCTGGACAACGGGACTTCCTATTGCTGGAACGAGGTCATTCCCCAGAAGGATCGCNTGCTGGCCATCGCCCTGCGCTATCTGGGACGGCCCCATAACCCGATCAAGGACTGCAACTGGCTACGCCGGCCGCAGCATATCTTTGAGCTGTTCGAAGACTTTGGCGTAGACGGCGTGNTGGTGGTCAAACAGATCTACTGCGCGCCGCACGGAACGGACAACTACGCGGTCTGGAAGATGCTGCGGGAACGAAACGTCCCCTTCCATTTCTTTGAACGGGACGGCAGCATCCCTGTGGATGAGACAGGCTTGCGGNTGGAAGCGTTTATGAATATGCTCCGCCCCGGCCTTACCCGTCTGGCGGGCTGGCATACGCCATTAAGCATTTAAAGGGGGAATACAGTATGAAAAAAGGACAATTATGGGAAACCAGGCCGCTGGATTCCTGGGATAAAGCCAAGGAACTCCGGGCGAAATGGCAGAAATCCATAGAAAGCAAAGAGAAGGTCGTTGGCCAGGGCAATACCAGCTTTGTCGTGGACTGGCAGGTATGCTTCCCGGCGATAACAGTCATCGAAGATAACCCGGCCGGTTCGATGATTGCCGCCAAGAACGACCCTTTCGCCAGAAAGTCCAGGCTTGCCTGCGAGATACGGGGCTGGGGCCGCGAGATCTGCGGTTATCACGGCACGCTGTGGGGCACGCAGTTTCTGGGGTATCAGGAAGACGGGAGCCCCTTCCCCAAGCGGAAGTTTACCGTCCCTTTCCCCTGCATCTGTGACTCCCATACCAAACGGGGCGAGCAGTGCCGGGCTTTCGAGCCTATCCCTCGCTGGGCGAACGACTACACCTGCTACATCGGCGAATACGACGAGGAGCGGGAGAAGGCGATGCTGGAGCATCGGAATTACTGCTCCTTGAAGATGATCAATGAGATGGAGCGGGTCTTCGACCAGAAGTTCGACGATGATAAAATGATCGAAATGATCCGTGCCGAAAGCACCATCGCGCAGTATCGGCAGGATGTGTCTTACTATATGACATTTAAGCCGGCGCCTCTGACGGTCAAAGATATCTATTCCTTCTACACGCTGGGCGGCCTCACCAAGCTTGACCCGGAGGAAACGGTGAATTTCTGGAAAATGTTCAGAGACGAGGTAAAGTGGCGGGTGGACAACCAGATCGCGGGTCTGGGCACCGAGCGCTTCCGCTGGATGGAAGCCCATCCCCCCTCCTGGCACTACCTGAAATACTATCGCTATATGGAGCAATACGGCGCGGTCTGTATCGGCTCCCAATACTCCAACGGCACGCCGATGGAGCGCAAGCCGGACGGAAGCCTGGTGGAAAGGGAGTATCCCGGCTTTTCCAAAGATATCGCTCTGGATACCAGAGAAGACGAGATCCGCTATATGACCGGGCTGGACGCCAGAGCGCCCCATCACTTTAAGCAGGACGAGTACCTCAGGCCCAATGCCCTGAACGAATTCGCCGAGCTGTACCAGGTGGACGGCGCCATGTTTGGCCTGTGGAGGGGCGGCGTAGGCTGCAATATGCTCAGGAAAGAACAGGCGATGAAGCTCAGGCTCATCGGTAAGAGCGTCCTGTTTTTCGAAGGGAGCCAGCCCGGGGACCGCACCGACCTGGACGAAAAGCGATTCCTGGATCAGCTGGACGGCTGGATGGAAGGCCAGGGACTGCGGAAGCTTGAAGATTAGGAGGTGAGGAGGAAATGATTACAGCCGGTATAGACGTAGGCTTGGAGAATATTAAAGTGGTCATCCTGCAAGACGGCAAGATCATCGGCCGCGGCATAGGAAGGACAGGCGGCGCCGGGCGCGCTGCCGCGATAGAGAGCGTCATGGCGTCGGCGCTGCAGGAGGCGAAGATAGAAGCGGGGGATGTGGAGAAGACGATCGCCACAGGCAAAGGAAGATATGACGCGGTCACCGCAGGGGAACAGTATACCGAACCGGTGACAGCCGTCAGAGCCGCCCGTTTCCTGCATCCGGACGCGGACGCCGTTGTGGACGCGGGCGCCGACGAGACGCTGATCGCTTCTATGGAGAGGGACGGCAGAATCAAGGAGTCCACGATCAATCAGAAATGCGCCGCAGGGATCGGGACTTTCCTGCGCAATATGGCGGACAGGCTGGAGATGAGCCTGGAGGAGCTGAGCGCCCTGCCGCCGGCGGATCCCGCAGGCGTCACTGTCAGCGACGGCTGCGTTGTTTTCGGTGAGATGGACGCCCTAAGCTGTCTGAATCACGGCGCTTCTCCCAAGGAAGTCGCCGAAGCCGTTATCGAATCTGCAGCGATCAGGGCTTGCTCCGTCATAAAGGAACCGACCCTGCCCATAGGCGACAGGATTCTTCTGGTCGGCGGTCTGGCGAAAAACGCGGCTTTTGTCGCCGCGCTGGAAAAGCAGGCCGGTCTTCGCTTTATCATTCCGGCGGACGCCGAATATGCGGGCGCGCTGGGCGCCGCGTTAACGGCAATTCCTTTATCCTGAGGCTGAAGGGAGAGAAATGTATATGTCTAAAGTAATGACAGTGGAAGAAGCTGCTGCCCTCGTCAAAGACGGAGACGCCATCGTCACTTCGATGGCGGGGGGCGTCGGCAATCCTGATTATCTGATCAAAGGTATCGAAGACCGCTTCCTGGCGACCGGCTCGCCAAAAGGCTTGACCAAAGTCTCCGGCTGCGGCCATCCCAGTGACGCCCGCTTTGCCCATCCCGGCTTTCTGAAGCGCTTTATCGGTTCCCACCCTGGTCCCTGTCCACCCCTGCTGGAGATGATCAACGAGGATGCTATCGAGGCGTATGGCCTGCCTCAGGGCATTATGCAACAGTTGTATCGTTGTATAGCGGCGAAGCAACCGGGGCTGCTGTCCAAAGTCGGTATGGGCACGTATGTGGATCCCCGGATTGAAGGCGGCAGGCTCAACGATGTCTCAAAGGCTGATATGAGCGAGATCATGCGGGTTGACGGAGAGGAATGGATCTTCTATAAGACCTTTCCTATCCATGCCGCTTGTGTGAGGGGTACGACAGCAGACGAAAACGGGAACCTGAGCATAGAAGGCGAAGCCCTGAAATTGGAAATNCTNGAAGTTGCGCTGGCGGTGAAAGCTTGCGGCGGCAAGGTTCTCGCCCAAGTAAAAAACGTCGTTGCAGCCGGGTCGATAAAAGCCAAGGATGTAGTGATTCCCGGGGAATTGGTGGACGCGGTGGTAATCGTGGAGGAAGCGGAGAAGTACCACATGCAGACGAACAGGACCTACTATAACCCCTTCCTGAGCGGGGAACTGAAAGCGCCCGAGGGCGCCATAGACCCGCCGCCGGCGGTATTAGATCCGGCGGAGATTATCTGTCGCAGGGCTGCTTATGAGCTCTATCCCGGGGCGGTCGTCAACGTAGGGCTCGGCGTAGGCGTTGGGGTCTGTTCTGTGGCGGCGGTGGAGAATATGACGGAGCGGGTCACCTTTACCCTGGAGCTGGGCGCTTTTGGCG
>WRNN01000085.1 GCA_009776595.1 Clostridiales bacterium | reverse complement strand
TATGAATTCTATCACTTTTTCACCGGCTTTGCATCCGGCTTTCAGCCGAAGTTCACAATCAGCGAATACAATAGGCTATGAAATCCGGCAGACAGGGTGTGTTTTGCGATTATAGATTTTCATTTCGAGATATTGCAGGGAAAGCCTTATGTAGAAATAATAGTGCCTAGTAGAAATTATCTACAAATGATTGGCAATATCATTAAGGCAAACGGTTTACTATATAAGGAGGAACATCTATGAAACCCTATCGATTCCCTGCTGTTATGCTGATCTTGTTGATGTTATTCGGTATATTGGCAGCCTGCGACGATTCTTCCCAGTCCGGAGGGAACGCAAACGGCGCCGTATTCTATCTGAATTTTAAACCCGAACAGGATACACAATGGCAGAATCTGGCTAAACAATACACCGAAGAAACGGGCGTCGATGTGAGCGTGATTACAGCTGCTTCCGGTCAGTACGCAACGACATTGAAGTCGGAAATTGCCAAAAGCGACCCCCCGACCTTGTTTCAAGTTAACGGCCCGGTGGGTTTAGCTGCCTGGAGCGAATACTGCTACGACCTGTCCGGCAGCAAGCTTTACGGCGAACTGACCAGCGATGAATTCGCCTTGCATAACGGTTCTGAAGTGGCAGGCGTCGCCTACGTCATCGAAACCTACGGCATCATCTATAACAAAGCCTTACTCGCGAAAGCCGGCTATACCCAGGACGACATCAAAAACTTTGCCGACTTAAAAGCAGTCGCCGAAGACATTACCGCCCGGTCGGACGAGTTGGGCTTTTCCGCCTTTGCTTCTGCAGGTATGGATCCTTCATCCGACTGGCGTTTTAAGACGCACCTGGCCAATATACCGATTTACTATGAGTATAAGGCGGACGGCATCGGCGCCACCCCCGCGATCAAAGGCACTTATCTTGACAACTATAAAATGATTTGGGATCTGTACATCAATAATTCTACCACAAGCCCCGCCCTGCTGGGCACGAAGACCGGCGACGACGCCGTAGCGGAATTCGTCACGGGCAAGGCTGTATTCTATCAAAACGGCACCTGGGCATACGGGGACGTCGCCGGACTGGGCGATGAAAACCTGGGCATGCTGCCTATCTACATCGGCGTGGAGGGCGAAGAGAAACAAGGCCTCTGCACCGGCACCGAAAACTATTTATGNATTAACAAAAACGTTTCGGAAGAGAGCATACAAGCAACGCTGGATTTCCTTTACTGGTGTGTAACATCGGAGAAAGGCGTCAGCGCCCTCTGCGAGGATATGGGCTTTGTGATCCCATTTAAGAGCAACCTTCCGGCCGCGAATCCCCTGGTTAACATAGCCAATGACTATGTGGCAAACGGTTATATTCCTGTTTCATGGAACTTCCCGACGATGCCTTCCGAAGCATGGAAGAATGACGTCAGTTCGGCGCTTACGGCATACGCAGCCGGCATGGGCGACTGGAATGCAGTGCGTACCGCTTTCGTAGACGGCTGGGCGAAAGAATATGCCCTCGTCAACGCCCAATAATAATACGTGATCCATTGCGGAAAAATCCCGCAATTTTATATAGAGTGCGGGCGGCCGGTATTCTCTGGAACCATGCACAGCCGGCCGTCCGCACCCCAATTGAGGTGGCATTATGGAAAAAGCACTTAAACGGTACTTCCCTCTCTTTATTTTTCCCACGCTGGCTGCCTTCATTATAGGCTTCATCGGCCCGTTTGTCATGGGATTGTGGCTTTCTTTCTGTGAATTTACCACAGTGCAGAATGCCACATTTGTGGGTTTTAAAAACTATATACGGGCATTTGCCGACAATTCGTTTCTCTACTCGCTGGGCTTCACCGCTCTGTTTGCCGTCGCAAGCCTGGTCATCATCAATGTTGCCGCTTTCGCGCTTGCTATGGCGCTCACCCTTAAATTGAAAGGCACGAATGTCTTTCGTACGATCTTCTTTATGCCCAATCTGATCGGCGGCATTGTCTTAGGCTACATCTGGCAGCTCATCTTAAACGGCATCCTCGCCAATTTTAACGCCGCCCTTAACCTTCATGCGAAATACGGGTTCTGGGGGCTGATCGTTCTGGTCTGCTGGCAGCAGATCGGCTATATGATGATCATCTATATCGCGGGACTCCAGACGATCCCGGGCGATCTGAAGGAAGCCGCCGACATCGACGGCGCTACCAGCGGCCAGCTTCTCTTTCGCATCACCATCCCGATGATGATGCCCTCTATCACGATATGTACTTTTCTGACCGTTACCAACGGATTCAAATTATTTGACCAAAACCTCGCCCTCACCGCCGGTGAACCGGCGCACGCTACGGAAATGCTTGCCTTGAATATATTCAACACCTTCTATGGCCGCGTCGGCTTCGAAGGCATAGGCCAAGCAAAAGCGGTCCTGTTCTTCATCCTTGTCGTTGGGATAGGTCTGCTGCAATTACGCATCACCCGCAGTAAGGAGGTGCAGCAATGAATACGGACAAGAACGCGAAATGGGGCCTGGCGTCCGTACTGCTTGCCGCCCTCAGCATCGCCTATGTGTCTCCTCTCTTCATCATATTGATCAATTCTTTCAAGCAAAAGACTTACATTAATCTGGAACCGTTCCGGCTGCCNGTTACGGATACCTGGGCAGGACTGGAAAACTTTATGTCCGGTATAGACGGCTATGGTCTCCTTTCCGGCGTTAGCTGGACGCTGATCATCACCATCGGCTCGATGGCGGCGATTCTGATCTTCTGCTCCATGTTCGCCTGGTATATCACCCGGGTAGACGCCGCGTACTCCAGGTTTCTGTACCTCCTCTGTGTTTTCTCAATGGTTGTACCCTTTCAGATGGTCATGTTCACCTTGTCCAAAACAGCCGACACGCTGAAATTGAACACGCCCTGGGGTATCATCGTCGTCTATCTTGGTTTTGGCGCCGGACTGGCGGTATTTATGTTCTGCGGTTTTGTNAAGGGCATACCGCTGGAGGTGGAAGAAGCCGCCACCATCGACGGCTGCAACCCGCCGCGTATCTTTTTTCGCGTTGTGCTCCCCATCATGCAGCCCACCTATATCTCTGTGGGCATTCTGGAAACCATGTGGATCTGGAATGATTTCCTGCTGCCCTACCTGGTTCTGGACCAGAGAAAGTATAAGACGATCTCCATGATTATCCAAACGATGAAAGGCAGCTACGGCCGTGTGGATATGGGCGCCATTATGGCCTGCCTGGTCATGGCGGTCATACCGGTGATTATCTTCTATTTGTCCGCGCAGAAATATATCATCGACGGCGTCGCCGCCGGCGCGGTTAAAGGGTAAGGGCCCGCTATGGCGTCAGTTTGCGACAAGCGCTCCGCAGGCGTACTGCTGCCCGTAAGCAGCCTGCCCTCTCCCTATGGCATAGGCAGCTTTGGTCAATCCGCCCGCCAATGGATCGACTTCCTCTGCGAGGCGGAACAAAGCTACTGGCAAATCCTCCCTCTTGGTCCAACCGGATTCGGGGACAGCCCTTACCAATGCTTCTCCGCTTTCGCAGGGAACCCGTTCTATATCGATCTTGCGCTTTTGTGTGAGGAGGGCCTCTTGGAAGAAGCNGACTTTGCGCATATCNCCTGGGCCGCATGCGAAGAGAGGGTGGACTATCCTATTTTATATCAACAGAGGGAGCCTATACTCCGTAAGGCTTTCTCCCGCTTCCGCGACGAAGCCGCCCTGGACGCCTTCATCGCCGCGAATCCCTGGTTTTCAGAGTACGGCCTGTATATGGCGATCAAAGCAACCCAGGAGCAGCGTTCATGGATCAAATGGAGCGAAGCTTTGCGTCTGCGCAAGCCGAAGACTCTGGCCCGAATGCAGGAGGCACTGGCTGAGGATATCCGCTACCACGCTTTCGTGCAATACCAATTTCACCGGCAATGGCATGGCCTCCATGCCTACGCGCAGACCAAAGGGCTGCGGATTATCGGCGACATTCCCATCTATGTCTCCATGGACAGCGCTGATGCGTGGGCTGAACGGGATCTGTTTCAGTTGGACGAGCAGGCCAGGCCGATCGAGGTAGCCGGCTGCCCGCCGGATTATTTTTCCCCCGAGGGGCAGTTTTGGGGCAACCCGCTGTACGATTGGGAGGCGATGGCGAAAGCGGGTTTCCCATGGTGGATTCGGCGCTTACGAAGCAGTTTCGCCTTGTATGACGTCCTGCGCATCGACCATTTTCGCGGCCTGGAAAGCTTCTATGCCATCCCCTATGGCGCAAAGTCCGCGAAATACGGGCAATGGAAGCCGGGACCCGGCAATGACTTTATCGAAACGATGCGGAAGGCCTTTCCTGAAGCGCTGATCATCGCGGAAGACCTGGGTTTTCTTACGGATGAGGTACGAAAACTCTTGTACGACAGCGGCTATCCGGGCATGAAACTGCTCCAGTTCGCTTTTGACTCCCGCGAACCCGGCGACTACAGCCCCTACTACTATAGCGCCAATACAGTGGTTTATCCCGGCACCCACGACAACGAGACAATAAAGGGCTGGTGCAAGACCGCGCCCCGCGCCGCGGTTCGCCGGGCGATGGCGTATATGAACATTCGCCGCAGAAGCCGCCTTCCCCGCAGTATGATCCGCCTGGCTATGCAAAGCAACGCAGGCCTGGCGATCATCCCCATGCAGGACTGGCTGGAGCTGGATAGTGGAGCGCGGATTAACATACCGTCCACCGTTGGCGGAAACAACTGGCGCTGGCGTATGAGGCAAGACGCGGCGGACAGCCGGCTTGCCGAAGAAATGGCGAAGATGACCCTGCTGTACGGACGCCGGCCTGCAAAGCCTGCTGCTGTAATGCGTATTGCTCATCATAATTGAGGAGGTTTTTTATGGCAAGCATATCCATTCGGAATGTCTACAAAATTTATCCCGGGGATGTCATGGCTGTCAACAATTGTAATCTGGAGATTCAGAACAAAGAATTTGTGGTATTGGTCGGCCCTTCCGGCTGCGGTAAATCCACTACGCTCAGGATGATCGCCGGCCTGGAGGATATCTCCAAAGGCGAGCTTTACATCGGAGACAGACTGGTTAACGATGTTCCGCCCAAAGACCGCGACATCGCCATGGTTTTTCAGAGCTATGCTCTGTATCCCCATATGACGGTATATAAGAATATGGCCTTTGCGCTTGACCTGCGCAAGACGCCGAAGGAGGAAATCGACAGACGCGTCAGGGAAGCCGCCAAAGTGCTCGATATCGTGCACCTGCTGGACAGGAAGCCAAAGGCGCTGTCAGGCGGTCAGCGGCAGCGTGTCGCGCTGGGAAGGGCAATGGTCAGGAATCCCGCCGTATTCCTTCTCGACGAGCCCCTGTCCAATCTGGACGCCAAGCTGCGGGCCTCGATGCGCACGGAACTGATCAAACTGCATAAACGGCTGGAGACCACCTTCGTTTATGTCACCCATGATCAGACGGAAGCCATGACGATGGGCGACCGTATCGTGGTGATGTACGACGGGATCGTACAGCAGGTGGACACGCCGCAGAGCCTGTATGACGCACCATGCAACATGTTTGTTGCGGGCTTTATCGGCAGCCCCCAGATGAATTTCCTGAACGTCCTTGTACTCGAAGACGACAAGGGCTATTATCTGAAAACCCATGAATCCGAAGACCATTTATACATTCCTCCCGGGAAAGCCAACGGTGAATTGCAGCCCTATATCGGGCAATCCGTCCGCTTGGGCATCCGGCCGGAGGACATCCATGACGACGAAGCTTTCGTCGCGGCGAACGCGGATTCGGTCATTCGCGCTTCTGTGGAGGTAAGCGAGATGATGGGAAGCGAGGTTTACCTCTACCTGACCTATGGCAAATCGGCGCTGACGGCGCGGGTCCCTCCAACCACGGCAGCGAAAGCCGGCGATACAACCAGGGTCGCCTTAAATATGAATAAAATTCATCTCTTTGACGACGCCAGCGAAGCGGCCATCCTGAATTGACATGAACGGCAATGGCGGCAATAGCGGTTTAATACGATTCATCAACATTCTACGGAGAGACTTCATAGAGCTTCTCCGCTTGAATTTTTTCTTTTGTATTTGCATGCTTCCTTCTGCCGCCATACTCTTCTTTGTGCTTCTGAACCGTGCCGGGAATTTTACTTTTCCCTTGCTGATCCTGTCCATAGCCGCGGCGTATCCCGCCGGCGGCGCGCAAAGCGCCTGCCTGTTTTGTCTCACCAGGATGCTCAGCGACGATCCGGCTTACACGCAATCCGTTCTGAAACGTAAATTCAGGGAAAACCTGAAACTGGCAGCGGCGCCGGGAATGCTGTACACTGCCTTCGTATACGCGCAGCTCTATTTATGGGGGCCGCTGCTGGCCGGGGCGCCCGGCGGCGTGATGGCGGAGGCCAATCTGGCGCTTGCCGCAAGCCAGCTCCTCTCCCGGCTCGCGTCCTCGCTGGTCGTCGGCATGGTCGCGCCCTACCTGTTTCTGGTCATCGCCTATATCGACCTGCCCTTGTCGCAGATCCTGAAAAGCAGCCTGCTGCTGTCCTTTGCCAAAGCCCCCCGCAGCTTCATGGGCGCAGTGACCGGCGGAAGCGTCTGGCTCGCTTTTGCCTTGTTTCTGCCAACTTCCCTGGCGTTCGCGCCCCTTCTGCTGCTGTTCGGCTTTCCCCTGTCCTGGCTGCTCACCCTCCTGTGGATATGGCCGCCTGTGGATAAACAATTCGCTATTGAAGA
>WRNN01000084.1 GCA_009776595.1 Clostridiales bacterium | reverse complement strand
CAATAACAATATTTACGGCATGACCGGCGGACAATATTCCCCCACAACGCCGACCCATGACAGCGCCACCACCGCCCCTTACGGGAATCTGGACCGCTCCTTCGATCTGGCCGCCCTGGCCTTAAGCGCCGGCGCGACATTCGCCGCCAGAGGCAATTGTTATCATGTCCGGCAGACGACGGACCTGATCCAGCGGGGTATCGCGCATAAGGGCTTTTCCCTGATCGACTGCGCCTCCGTCTGCCCCACCTACTACGGGCGGAAAAACAGGCTGGGAGACGCTGTGGAAATGATGCTGTGGCAGAGGGACAACACCATCCTGCGGGACGGGACAGAGGGTTTGGCTTCCGCGGTGGAACCGAAAGATAAGCTGATTGTCGGCCTCCTTGCCGAGACGGATTATCCGGAGTATACCGCGGAATACCGGAAGCTGATTGACAGGCTGGCGAAGGAGCGTGAATCAAATGGCGAATAAAATGGAAATTCGCATTGCGGGAAGCGGGGGGCAGGGCGTCATCCTGGCCTCCATCATCCTGGCGGAAGCAGCCCTGTTGGCAGGAAAGAACGTCGCCCAGACGCAGTCGTACGGCGCGGAGGCACGGGGCGGGATGTGCAAGGCCGAAGTGGTGATCAGCGACGAAAAGATCGGTTTCTTCAAAGTGCGCCGGCCAACGTTCCTGCTGGCGCTCACCCAGCAGAGCCTGGAGCAGTATACCAGGAATCTCCCCGAAAACTGCGTCGTGATGGCGGACGACAGTCTCGAAACGCCGGCATGGATGGAAGGCAAGGGGATTATCTTTCTGCCTATACTGCAAACCGCTTCCGAAAAGGTAGGCAGGGCGCTCACCGCCAATATCGTCGCCGTCGGCGCGATCAACAAGATTCTTTCGCTGTCGACCGATGAGGAACTGCGGCAGGCCGTCGCGAAAAATATACCCGCGGGAACGGAAAAGCTCAATCTCAGCGCACTGGAAATGGGCGAAGCCTTAATTCCTGCATAAGGCCGCAAGGTTTTGCCGCCGGCAGGATATCATATAATGAAGGTTGGCGATGCATAATGTATGATGACAGAATCCTTTCCGCCGCGTTGCGGGAAAAAATCATGACCGCGGAAGACGCCGCGCTGTTGATCAAAGACAATATGACGCTGGGCGTAAGCGGCTTCACCCGAATCGGCTACCCTAAGGCGGTGCCCCGGGTGATCGTCGAGCAACAGAGCGCCCGGGGACTCACGCTGATCAGCGGCGCTTCCGTAGGCGACGAACTGGACGGCGCTTTCGCGCGGGCGGGCCTGACAGCGCGGCGCTATCCCTTTCAGACGCATAAAGACGTGCAAAACGGCATCAACCGCGGCGCCATTCTGCTGGGGGATATCCATCTGAGCCGGCTGGCGCAGATGATACGGAGCGGCATACTGGGCAAGATCGACGTCGCGCTGCTGGAATGCTGCCTGATCCACGAGGACGGCAGTTTTGTCCCTACGCTGTCCGTAGGCGTCTCCGACGTACTGGCGGAATGCGCAGAAAAGGTCATCCTGGAACTGAACCTTTTCCACCCGGCGGCGCTTTCGGGTATCCACGATATCGCGGATATGGACGCCTGCGTCCTTTCCCTGACAAAACCCGCCGGCCGCGCAGGCAAGCCCGCCGTCCCGGTGCATCCGGATAAAATCGCCGGGATTGTCATTACGGATATGCCGGATCAGCATTCGGTCTATCCGGCGCCGGACGACACGGCAAAGTCCGTCGCGGCGATGATCCTGGACCTGCTGAACCATGAAGTCAAGCAGGGCAGGCTTCCTGAGAAATTCTGCGTCCAATCCGGCACCGGGCTCGTGGCAAACGCTGTAATGGACCAACTGGCGGAGAGTTCCCTGCGGGGCTTGTCCATGTTCACCGAAGTCATTCAGGACGGCGCTTTGCATCTCATCGAAGAAGGGGTCATCACTGCCGCGTCCTGCACCTCGCTGTGCCTGTCCGTTGAAGCGGAAGCCCGGTTTTACGCCAAGCTGCCTTTCTTCAAAGAACGGATCGTTCTGCGCCCGCAGGAGATCAGTAATTGTGACGCGCTGATCCGGCGTTTCGGGCCGGTGGCGATGAATACGGCTGTGGAAGCCGATATCTACGGCAACGTCAACTCCTCCCATGTGTCGGGCAGCAGAATCATCAACGGTATTGGCGGCTCGGCGGACTTTACCCGCAATGCCGCCCTGTCGATCTTTATCACGCCGGCCCTGGCTAAAAACGGCGATATTTCCTGTATTGTTCCTATGGTTACCCACGTCGATAACACGGAGCACGACGTAAAGATACTCGTTACAGAACAGGGCATTGCGGATCTCCGTGGCCTTGCCCCCAAGGAACGGGCAGCCCTCGTCATCCGCAACTGCTGCCATCCCGACTACCGCCCGGCTCTCCAGGAGTACTTTGACCGGGCCTGCGCGCTGACCGGCGGCGCCCACACGCCCCACGACCTCAAGCAGGCTTTATCCTGGCATCAGCGCTTCGAAGAAACCGGCAGCATGAAGTAAGGGCAGTTTGGCGTCAAACTTCCGCTCATCTTACTGCTTCGTTAAGGTAAACACGGTCCGGATTTCGCCGACCACCCGGCCGTGGTTGTTCTTGTTTTCCACCGGCGAAACAAAGCGCGAAAGCGCCGACCTCTCCTGCTGCGTCAACAAACCTAACTGGGTCAAAGTTTCGATTACAACAGGGCCGCAAGCTCTGTTGTAATTGCCGTCTTCGATTTTAACGGCAATCCCCAGATCTTTGCCGATGACGCCAATGCCGTAGACCGCTTCGGCGCCCATCTTGCCGACCAGTTTGCCATCCGTGTGTTTCATCAGCTCCGTGCAGAAGCCGCCTGTCCCCGCCACCATTTCCGGCGCGGCGTTCATGGCCTTCGTGATCCGCCCGCAGGCGGCACGGAAGTCCGGTTCCAGGTCGCCGGGGTTGGCAAGCCTGGCGAATCCCCATGCCGCGTTATACAGCGGCAGCCCGTGAACCGGCACGCCGCAGCCATCCTCCGCAATGTATATCTCCTCTTTATCCATGCCGCANATCTTCGCCAGGATCTGCAGCACCTGCTGCTGNACAGGGTTCTCCATCCTGTCGTAATTTTCTATCGGAAATCCCTGAAGCAGGCAGGACGCAAGAAAGCCGCAGTGCTTGCCGGAGCAGTCCGAATGGTTCTCCCGCCACTCCCACAGTTTGCCGTCGTTTTCCAGGACCGTTTGGATGCTGGATTCCATTGGTCTTGTTCCTGTCAGTATATGGTCCATCGTAAGGCCCATTTTGTCCAGCAATCCCTCTATGGTTCTCCAGTGGAAATCCTCGCCGTAATGGGAAGCGCACATAATCGCCAGTTCCCGGTCGGTCAGGTTATAGTGGTCCGCCGCTCCCGTGAGGATCACATTCAGCGCCTGCAGCGGTTTGGCGGAGGAACGCATGCAAATTACTCTATTCGGATCCCCGGCGCTGTACAGCAGTTTGCCTGCTTTGTCGACGACGGCAATATCTCCCCAATGCACGGATTCCGTCACCGGGCCGCGCATCACATCCACCAGTCTTTCAGCCATTTTTCCCAACATCCTTTCCTATGTGAATCCTGATAATCATTCTATATGGGGCGCAGCCCCATGCCCCGTCGGGATTCGCGTAACATACGCGCACTACGACACTTCGGATAGCGGATTGGGGCCGTAGGACGATGCCGCTCATCCCTCCGCTCCCTACGTTCGCAGGGCGCATCCAGATGCGCCGCTATATGAAACCCGATGTATAGATTCTTTAACGGGTTTCATATAGCAACGATAAGAACATTATACTACCAACATTATATTCGCCGCGTCTCATTTTTAGGATTTTCTATCATTATGAATTGTGATATGATGGAGCGGAGCGCAACTTAGCAAAGGGGGATGAAAAAGTGTACTTGCCTGATTTTGACTACTATGCTCCCGAAAGCATCGGCGAAGTGTGCCGGATGCTGACAGAGTACGAGGATTCCATGATCCTGTCAGGCGGAACCGATGTTCTGCCAAAAATGAAGAACGCCGTGTTGGCGCCAAAAACACTGATCTCGCTTAAGCGGGTCATTCTCAATGAACCCGGCATGAAATCCATCTCTTATGAAGAAGGCAGAGGCATGGTCATCGGCGGGGCCTGCACCCATAACGAACTGGTCTTTTCCGAAGTGCTGCAAAGCAAGTATGCTTCCGTGTCCCACGCGGCGCAGAGCATCGCCGCCAATCAGGTACGCCATGCGGGCACCATCGCGGGCAACATCGTCAACGCCGTGCCTTCAGCCGATCTGCCGCCCATCCTGATCGCGCTGAACGCAAGCGCTACACTGGTGGGTATAAAAGGCGCCCGCTCCCTTTCCGTTGAAGAACTCTTTATCGGTCCCGGAAAAACCGTCCTTGAGCGAGGCGAGGTCCTGACCGAAGTAGTCATACCCGATCAGGCGATGACAGGCAGCGCTTATTTCAAATACGGCCTTCGCAAAGCCGGCGCCTTGGCTACGGTAGGCGTCGCAACAGCCCTGCAGATGGAGGGCAAGCGAATCCTGGATATCCGTATCGCTTTCAGCGCCGTCGCGCCCGTTCCCATGCGCGCGCCGCAAACGGAGGCTTTCCTGAAAGGGAAAGAAGCGACGGAAGAAAACCTGGAAGCNGCCGCCGCCATCGCCCATGACGAATGCAAGCCGATCACCGATTTCCGCGCCTCCGAAGAGTACCGCAGGGATCTCGTAGGCGTCTATAGCAAACGCGCCATCCGCAAAGCCATTGCCGACGGTCATCGATAAAGGGAGGAGTGAGGAAAGTGTCTGAAAAATTTCTACTGGACGACAACGGGATTAAACGCTTCCTTGTCACCATCAATGTGAACGGGATCGATTATACGAAAATGGTCAAAGCCAATACCCTCCTCGCCAGCTTTCTGCGGGATGACCTGGATCTCACCGGCACGAAACGGGGCTGCGAACTGGGGGACTGCGGATCCTGCACCGTATTGGTCGAAGGCAAGCCCATGAACTCCTGCCTGATCCTGGCCNTGGAAGCGGATCACAAAAAAGTCGTAACCATAGAAGGCGTNTCCACGACGGACGACCTGGATATTGTGCAGGAAAAATTCCTGGAGTACGGCGCCATCCAATGCGGTTACTGCTCTCCGGGCATGATCATATCGGCGAAGGCGCTCCTGATGCGCAACCCGCACCCAACCTACGAGGAGGTCGCGGACGGCATAGCGGGCAACCTTTGCCGCTGTTCCGGCTATATCAATATTATCCGGGCAATTCTGGCGGCTTCCGGTCAGGAAGTCGAAAACTATTGAAGGGAGGGGAAGGCAAATGGCTGACGAGAGAGATAATGTAGGCAAAATCTACGCCCCAAGGCCGTACAATGTCATCGGAAAGAGCAAACCCAGGATAGACGGTCGCGAGAAAGCTACCGGCGCAGGGAAGTACTGCGGCGACATCAAGATGCCCAATATGCTTTACGGCAAGCTCCTGCAGAGCCCCTATGCCCACGCGAAGATTCTGAGCATCGATACATCGGAAGCGCTGAAGATTCCGGGCGTTATCGACGTCATCACCGCAAAGGANGTACCGGATTTAAAATATGGCATAAGCCCCGCGCGCTGGGATGAAAANATTTTNTGCATCGAAAAGGTCNTGTTCGTGGGGGACAAGGTCGCCGCTGTGGCTTGCCTGGACGAGGAGACNTGTTATAAAGCGCTGAAAGCCATTAANGTGGAGTATGAGCCGCTGAAACCGGTCCTGGACTACAGGACGGCGATGGATGAAGATATGCCGCAGATTCACGCCGAATATGAGAGAAACATTAACACCGAAATCCATCAGAAATTCGGTGATCCGGACGAAGTTTTCAAAAACGCCTATCACGTCCGTACCGACACCTTCGTGGGACAGCGCACCTATCAGAGCCCCATCGAACCCCATTCGGCCATCTCCTACTGGAAAGAGGGGAAACTGACCGTCTGGTCGAGCACCCAGACCGTTCACTATTTTCAGACCTANATCGCCCGCCAGTTCGGCCTNAAACTGGGCGACGTCCGCGTCATCCGGCCGCTGATCGGCGGCGCTTTCGGCGGCAAGCTGGAGCCGACGGGCCTTGAGTTCTGCAGCGCGATTCTGTCGCGGAGGACAGGGCGCCCGGTGAAAATGTTCTATGACCGGCACGAAATGTTCGCCCACAACCGGGGCCGTCATCAGGGGACCTACGAGATCACTACCGGTGTAGACGAAACGGGCAAAATCCTCGGCGTGCGCTGTAACTTCCTTCTGGACGGCGGCGCGTATACCAGTCTCGGCATTGCTACCGCCTACTATTCCGGCGGCTTGCTGACGCTTACCTATGATTTCGAAAACTATGAGTTTAACCTTCGCCGGATGTATACCAACCTCCCTGCCTGCGGCGCACAGCGAGGCCACGGCGCCCCGCAGCCCAAGTATGCTTTCGAAAGCCATTTNAATAATGTCGCGGAAGACCTGGGCATGGATCCCATCGAGCTGCGCAGGCGAAATACCAGGAAAGCCGANACGATCACCATCAACGGCTTCGGTATCCAGTCCTGCCACTTGGACGAATGCATTGACAAGATCGTGGAAGTCACGGACTGGGAGAAGAAGCGAAAGGAAGGCATGCCGAAAAACATAGGCCTGGGCATGGCTACGGGCTCCTTTGTCTCCGGCGCGGGCTATGCCATCGTCCGCAGCGATTATCCTCATTCCTCCTGCATGATCC
>WRNN01000083.1 GCA_009776595.1 Clostridiales bacterium | reverse complement strand
CAGTCAAAGAATTCTCCAGGATCTGGATCGCGCTTGCAACTATCTTTTTCAGCATGCGGAGGGAGATTCCGCTTATGATTTACTTTCCAGAACTTTACAATTGCTGAAAGGCCTTGGCAAATATGATCCGGAACTGGAGGCTCTCCACGATGGCCTGGAACCCGCTTCTTTTCTGATGGATGAAGCATCCAGAGAGATGGAGCGTTACAGGGACCGGCTGGAGATCGCCCCGGCCCGATTGGAGGAAGCGGAGGCGCGTCTTTACAAAATAAGGGCTTTAGGCAAAAAATATGGGGAAGGAACAAAAGCGATACTCGAGCATCGCGAAAAAACAGCTTTGGAACTTGCTGAAATGGAGGAGTTCTCCCTTCGGGAAGAGGAATGGGAGAGCAGGGTTAGCGCAGCGAAGGACGCCTTTACAGGTCTTGCCTCAGAACTATCCCAGTTGCGTAAAGACACGAAAAATCAGCTTGAGGCGCAGATTGACCGGGAATTTATGGATTTGGCGATGCAAGCGGCGCATTTCATGGCGGATATCCGGGAAAACGCGCCCGGACCAAAGGGTTGCGACGCCGTAGAATTTCTCATTTCCACCAATATCGGCGAAGCCTATTTGCCCTTAGTCAAGATTGCCTCCGGCGGAGAACTCTCCCGGATAACCCTGGCGATGAAGCGCATCCTGGCTGACAGCGATACTTGCGAAACTCTCGTCTTCGACGAAATCGATTCCGGGATCGGAGGAACGACGATACAAGCCGTGGCGGATAAGCTGCTTTCTATTAGCGAGCGCCAACAAGTGATCTGCGTTACCCATTCGCCTGTCCTTGCCGCGAGAGCAAACCAGCATTTCATACTGGAAAAAGCCGAACAGGATGGCAGGACGCTGACCGGCATCCGCGAATTGGATGAGGGGGCCAGGATTGAGGAGCTTATGCGCATGTTGGGCGGAGACAGCAGATCCGAGGACCTGAAGCGCCATGCCGCCTCCATGCTGCAATCGCATATATAAGCAGAAAACAGGAGCCGCTATGGAAGAGGCAATTGAAGCCTATATGCAGTACAGTATCGTAGAAATCGGTCTGGCAAGAAGCACCGCGCTGGGTTATCGCGGTGACTTAATGGCTTTTTTTTCTTATTTGAAGGAGAGAAAGGTCGCTTCCTGGTCCGCTGTGGATTTATCCCTGCTGACAGCGTATCTTCATCAATTAAGAAATAAAAACCTTAAAGCCGCTACCATTTCCCGGAAGCTCTCCTCTTTGCGCGGCTTCTTTCAGTATCTGAAGAAAGAAAAGCTGGTGGAAACCAATCCCGTCGCGCTGCTGGATAGTCCGGAGAAAGAGGAAAGCCTGCCGAAGGCGCTGTCCGACAAAGAAATAAGCCAAATCCTGGAAAGCATGATCCCGCCGAGGGATCCGCTGGATATCCGGGATTTGGCTATGTTAGAACTCTTGTATGCAAGCGGGCTGCGGGTTTCTGAACTGGTAAACCTGAGACTCAGGGACCTGGATCTCGATGCGGGTTATCTTCGTTGTATCGGCAAAGGAGATAAGGAAAGGATCGTACCGGTCGGAGACAAAGCGATTGACGCCATTCGCAACTATATCACCGTTTTTCGTCCGCTGTTACTCAAAGATACCGCCGAGCGGGCGCTCTTCGTCAATCGGCGGGGCAAAGCGATGAGCCGGCAGTGGCTTTGGCGGATCCTTAAGGAAAGGGTCAGGAAAGCCGGCATTACTACAGTTGTCAGCCCGCATACCTTCCGGCATTCTTTCGCGACAAATCTTTTGATCGGCGGGGCGGACCTTCGTTCTGTCCAGGAACTACTGGGTCACGCCGACGTATCCACAACGCAAATCTATACCCATGTGACCGATCAGCGCCTGCGGGAAGCCTACAGAAAAAGCCATCCGAGGGCTTAACTATGCCTTAGCCTCCAGGGAAGCCCGGGCAGCCGCCAGCCTGGCGATCGGGACCCGGAAAGGCGAACAGCTGACAAAACTCAGATTCGCTTTGTGACAAAAATAGATGGACTCCGGATCGCCGCCATGTTCGCCGCAGATGCCAAATACCAGATCAGTCTTTTCGCTGCGGCCGCGTTCAATGGCGGTTTCCATTAAAGCGCCGACCGCCTTTTCATCCAGTACGGCAAAGGGATTCTCGGCAAAGATTTTCTGTTCGAGATAGCGCGTGAGAAACTTCCCTTCCGCATCATCCCGGCTAAAGCCCAGCGTCGTTTGGGTCAGGTCATTGGTACCGAAAGTCATGAAGTCGGAGTCTTTCGCCAGTTCATCCGCCATTAAGCAGGCGCGGGGCAGCTCCAACATAACGCCAACCACACATTCCAGCGCGAAACCGCTTTCTTCGGCGACCGCTTTGCATTCTTCTTCAATGGCTTGCCGGATGATGGTCAGTTCACTGTGATCGATGACCAGCGGGATTTCCACCAGAGGCTTCGGATCGAAGCCTTCTTTTTTTAACCGGGAGGCCGCAAGGAATATCGCCCTGGACTGCATCCTGTATATCTCCGGATAGAGAATGCCCACGCGGCAGCCCCTTGTACCCAGCATGGGATTCGCTTCATGAAGGGCGCGTACCTTATGGAGAAGCGTCTCCAGCTCCGCTATCCGCGCCGCGTCGCCATTGCTTAGCTGCAAGGTGGTCAATTCAATGACAAGGCTTTCCGCATCCGGCAGAAATTCATGAAGGGGGGGATCCAGGAGGCGAATGGTGACTTCCAGCCCGTCCATGGCTTTCAGGATACCGTAGAAATCTCCCTCCTGGAAAGGTAATAATTGATCCAAAGCTTCGATCCGCTGTTCCTTTCCATTTGCCAGGATCATGCTCTGCATGATGGGCAGCCGGTTTTGCGCCATGAACATATGCTCCGTCCGGCATAAGCCTATGCCTGTAGCACCCATTTCACGGGCTTTCGCGGCGTCTTCCGGCGTGTCTGCGTTGGCATACACCCCAAGCCTGCGAACGCCGTCCGCCCACTGCAGGAATGTAAAAAAGGCAGGGGAGGGGACCGGATCGATCAAGGCTACCTCGCCTACGATCACCTGTCCGCTGCCGCCGTCCAGGGAGAGGACGTCGTTTTCTTTCANAACAACTTCGCCTACCGTGACCGTTTTCCCGGCAATATCAATGTTCAGCGCTTCACAGCCGCAAACACAACATTTGCCCATGCCCCGGGCGACAACGGCCGCATGGCTGGTCATCCCGCCCCTGCTGGTCAGAATGCCCTGTGCGGCTACTATACCGTGGATATCGTCCGGCGTGGTTTCCGTACGGACCAAAATCACTTTTTCGCCGTTTTGCCCCCGCAAATGGGCCGTATCCGCGTCGAATACGATCTTGCCGGACGCCGCGCCGGGAGAAGCGGGCAGACCTGTCGCCAGCACCGCATAGGAGGCGCCCGTATCGATCCGGCGATGCAGGATCTGCTCCAAATCGCTTGGATTCACGCGCATCAGGGCTTCCTCCCTGGTAATAAGCCCTTCATTGACCATATCCACAGCGATTTGAACGGCGGCCTGCGCATTTCGTTTACCGTTTCGTGTTTGCAGCATATAGAGTTTTTGATTTTGAATGGTAAATTCGATATCCTGTATATCCCGATAATGCTTTTCCAGCGTATTGCAAATCTTGATAAACTCTTCGTATACCGCCGGAGAGTCTTTTTCCAGCATCCTGATGGGCTGGGGCGTCCGGATACCGGCTACCACATCTTCTCCTTGCGCGTTCATCAGGTATTCGCCGTACATTTCTTTTTCGCCTGTGGACGGATTTCGGGTAAAGGCGACGCCGGTACCCGAATCATCCCCCATATTGCCGAAGACCATGCACTGCACATTTACCGCCGTACCGAGCTCTTCCGATATTTTGTTGATTCTGCGATACACATCCGCCCGGGGATTGTACCAGGAAGCGAAAACCGCTTCGATTGCCTTGAGCAGCTGTTGCTTCGGATCCGAGGGGAAACCTTCGCCGGTTTCTTCGACGATAATCTTTTTATAGGCAGCGATCAAAGCCCGCAGGGAATCCGCGTTCAAGTCTTTATCTTCCGCCGCGCCCTGGGCTTTTTTCTGCTCTTCCAATGCCTGTTCAAAGCGATCGTGCTCCGCGCCCATAACCACATCGCCAAACATTTGGATAAAGCGGCGATAGCAATCCAGAGAGAAGCGCGGATTGCCTGTTGCGGCGATCAAACCTTCCACCGTATCGTCATTCAAGCCCAGATTCAGTATGGTGTCCATCATGCCCGGCATCGAAACCGGCGCCCCCGAGCGGACCGAAACCAGCAGCGGATTCTGTACATCGCCAAAAGTCTTCCCGATTTTGCTTTCCACAATGCTAAGCTTTTCCCATAGCTGCGCTTCCATGCCTTCCGGGAATACTTTGCCGGCTTGAAAATAGGCTTTGCAGGTTTCTGTCGTCAGGGTAAGCCCCGGAGGCACGGGGAGCCCTATCGTAGTCATTTCCGCCAGATTGGCGCCTTTGCCTCCAAGCAGCAACTGCTTATCCGCGCTGCCTTCCTCAAAGAGATACACGTATTTTGTTGTTGTCATTTTATCACGCTCCGATTTCGAAAAATATCATACGCATTATTGAAGGGGAACAATATCAGAGTAAGTCGCGTCTTAAAAAGTAGACTGAACAAATAGAATTGATGAAGCCTTTCTACATTATATACGATTGACATAGTTTGTCTAGAAAAAATATGATATGATAGAGATCGAATGAAGGAGTGACCCCTTTGAAGAAACACATGGTAATGATCGCATCCCTATTTTTCATGCTTTTCCTGATCCTTTCCGGCTGTGACAGGCCAATAACCGAAGTGTCGGTGTCGCCGCCTTCCTCGGCTAATGGCGCGGGCATAATGGAGGAAAACGATGATGAGCGGCAGCCGGCGGAGAGCGTCGATACTCGCGCCGCCGAGCAGGATAACGCCGATATTCGCAGCCTTCTGGAGAAGGGGAAGGGTATCCTGAACCTCAGCTATACCGCTGTATTCTCAAGCGCGGAGAACCAGTTTATATATGAGTATTACAAACGGGACAATCTTACCAAAATGATAACCACCGAGGGGGACTCTCAGTCCATCGCCGTATGCGACGGCAAAACGACGGTGTATTATAATTTGCCGGAGAAAACAGGCTTCACGATGCTGGAAGCGGGGGATGATATGGGCCTCGTACCCAGTACGGAAGCTTTACTGAATGAGGCGGTATATACCTTCAGAACCATGGGGGAAGAAAGCCTGTCCGGTTATCTTTGTCAGGTGGTCGAGACAGAAGATGAATTCGGCGTCCTGAAATTATGGATCAGCAAAACATTAGGCCTGCCGATCAAGTATATCGGTTCCGACGATAACGGCTGGTATAGCCTGGAACTGACGGATATTCAACTGGGAGAACCTTCCAATAGCATCTTTGTTATCCCGTCCGACATAAGCTTAAAGTGAAATGATGCCCTACTATCTTGATCATGAAAGTATATATTGGCCGGCTCAGATCCGCTTATGCAAAAGGCTGGATATTTCTGTAAGCCAGGAGGAAGAGGAGGGGAGGTATTTTAGCCTTTTCTCTGTGATGCTGACCTTTTTACGCAGAAAGCCATGGCTTGTTTTGCGCTTTTTTTCTGCTGTCAGCGAGTATTACCAGTGTCAGCTCAATATCCTGCTGTTGTATAAAGAAGCGGATAAAGTCCGGACAGAGGAAAACAGCAGCTTACTGGACCGCATCATTCAAAATGCCTGTGATTGCCTTGTCCGTTCAGCCTATGAGGACTGGCCGGAACTGATTGGCCTGAGCGCGCAGAAGATCGTTCATCTGGCTTATCATGATGATCTGATATCCGGAAAGTACGACAGCGCTAAAAAAGGCGCAGAAATCCAATCACAACGCCAATAATAGCAAGATCCTGCGGATTGGTCATAATCGCTTCGCTCCGGTCGTTTTCCGCTTGGAGCCTTACTTGGCGTAAACCTTTATAGTACGTTCTGACCAGCATTTCATTCTGTAAGGCGCATAGAATGATGTCGGCTGTGTTTGCCGTTTCCGTCTTGCGGATGATGACCATATCGCCTTCGGATAATTGGCGGTTGAGCATACTGTCGTCCGGTATCTTTGTGACGAAGCAGGCGCTCTCGTCAAGGATGCTTTTCGGAATCAGGCAGTTGTTTTCTCCTTCGTTCGCCTGTTCCGTATCCGTCTCCTGCAGGATATCCGGAAGCCGTTCCCATTCGATATACGGCAGCGTCGTCAGCTTGTCGCTAAAAAACGGCTTCTCAGAATGCCCTGTAATCGTCCGGGGGCCTTCGGCAGGTAGTTTATCCCCTGAAGGCTCCGGCGCCTTGTCGATTTGAAGGATCATCGCTCTTGGTTTAGAAGGGTCCCGCCGCAAATAACCGCTTTCTTGAAGACGTTGAAGATAACCGTGCACCGTGGAAGTCGAAGCGACGCCAATCGCGCCGCCGATTTCACGGACGGAAGGCGCATAACCTTTATCTTCGATAAATTGCCGGATAAAGAATAGGGCCTCCTTAAGCTTTGGCGGAAGTTTTTCAATTTCTGTAAACTCCATCTTCTTCTACCTCAACTTCCGATAATATATATTTTGTTAACTAGGATTGCTTCATCCCGGTGACGCCCTCTCTTATCTCCCTACGGTAAAATAGAGTTGTATGGCCAATATCGACAAAAATAAGATAGCGCAACCGATTTTAAAGCATTGGTAGGTATTCTCTTTTATCCACCGTTTCATTCTGTACAGGAGCAAAATAATACTGTCTCTCATGGATCCTCCTATT
>WRNN01000082.1 GCA_009776595.1 Clostridiales bacterium | reverse complement strand
TCGGCGGACACGGCTGTCCCGGATGCGGCGCCGCCCGAGACCACAAGCCCTCCTCCCGGGGCTTTCGCGGGCGTATCCGGCGGTGTTTCCGCTCCTGCCTTGCCGGTGAGAATGCTTGCCGTCAGCGTGGGTTCGTTCCAATCGACGGTTCCGCCGAAAGCTTCCGCTACAAAGCGCAGGGGCGCAAGGGTGCGGCCGTCTACGATGATGGCGGGCTGGTCGATGGTTACCGGCTCGCCGTTAATCGTCGGAGAAGTATCGTTAAGCGCCAGCACAACGACCGTATCGCCCTTTGTCGCATTGACGATTCTGGTCGCCGCGTCCCATTCCACAACGGCGCCCATTTCTTCAAAGATCGCGCGGAGGGGGACAAGGGTCCTGTCATTCACGATCCGCGGCGCCACATCGAAGACAATCGGCTTACCGTCCACCAGCACGCTGATTTCGTCCGCTGCGGTGACGGCGCCTGCCACAGCCGGTATGCCGCTGACGACGAGAAGCACTGCCAATAGCATCACCGTACACTTTATTTTCATCTTGACAACCTGCCTTCCTGCTTTAGTAGATTCAGTATAGCATATCCGGACGGATCTGCCTATTCGCATCGTGGCGCGGCAAATTTGCCCGGGTGATCAGCCGCCCAGCAGTATGGGCATAATCTTTATGCTGTCGCCCGGAGAAATCAGAACCGTTTCCGGATCCTCCGATTTCACAGAGCGCCCGTTCAGCAGGATCAAGACGGCTGCCGCAATGCAGCCGTTTTCCCGATCCATGATCTTGTCCGCCGCGCCGGGCGCGTCCCGGCTGCTCCATTGCTCCAACAGATCAGTAAGGCGCACACTGCTGTTGATTTCGTACGAGAAATCCCCCTCCGCTGCATGTAAACCCGGTGAAAGGGTAATGCGAACGCCTGGCATCTTCAGATCACCGCTTGCATTCGCGCGTCAGACAGGGCGCGCTTGAGATCGGGTATCGTATAGCCCAGCGCAAGCGCTTCCAGCGTCTCTTCTGCGGGAATGCCCTCCGCGTTCCACCCGCGCAGCGTATAATACGCCTGCAGCACCTCGGGCAAATGGGCGATCACCTGGCCTTCCCCGGGCATACCGCAGGTATGCAGCGGCTCTGTCTGCACCCGCTTGGGAAGGCCGTCGTCTTTGCCGGTCGTCCCCTGCCGTATGATAAAGGCACGCTCCAGGTTAAAGATTCGCTCTCCCATACGCATCCGAAAACCGGCGTCGCGAAATTCCTCTATACCTGTAGCAGCGGCAAGCATCCGGCCATAGAGCTCGGCAGTCCAACTGCCCCATGAGTTCGCAAAGGCGCAGACGATTCCGATTTCGCTCACGGCGCTGCTGTTTTGGTTATAGATCACCACGTCCTCTTTGCCGAAATCCTCGAACCTGTCCAGCAGGCGCGGGACAGGCATGCCCCATTCCTGAAAGGCCAACGACCCCGCGCCATGGGCGCCCCCTATATTGGATGTCGCATAGCCGTAAGCGGTACATTTGAGGCTGCGGGGCTCATAACCGGCGATTTCCATGCCTTTCACATGCATGGCATAGTCCTGGCTGCCCTGACCGTAGTGTTCGGACATGCGTTTTACTCCCATGGCGAGGATACGTCCAAATCCCTGGTACAGCCCGATCTTATGGATCAATTCCACCATGGCTTCATGATTGCCATAGACCAGCTCCAGGCCGTCCGTATCGGCTTTTGTAATGACGCCTTTTTCATAAAGCTCATACGCAAAGCCAATAGCGCCGCCTGTCGAAATGCTGTCCAGACCATAGTTATCACAAAGCTGATCCGCCATGATGGAAGCGCCAATGTTCGCGACGCCTATCGGCCCTGAAAAAGACCAATAGCTTTCGTATTCGGGTCCTTCGCTGATCGCTCCCGCATATAAGCCATGCAGCACTTTGTGTATTTTTCCGCATTGGGCGCCGCAGACGTAGCATCCCCCGGAGCCGATGCGCAGTTTACTGTATTCCTCCCCTGACATAGCCTCCCAGCCTTCCAGATAACCATAACGGAAGTTTTTTGTGGGAAACACGCCCATCGTATTCCGTGAGAGCATTCCGCCCGTCGTCCCGCTCTCCCGGAATTGTTTGAAAGAATCGTTATCGTTCAGCATGGCGGCCTGGGTTTTCGCAAGCGCCTGTATCTCTTCCGGATCAGCAAGGTGGCTGACGTCTCTGGCTGCTGTGATGCCGATTCCTTTCAGATTCTTCGCGCCCATCACGGCGCCGGAACCGCCTCTGGACGCGGAACGCCTGCCGCAGAATATGCCGGAGAATCGCACTCCCCTTTCCCCGGCTTGGCCAATCGCTACGGTAGAAACGCCCTTTGCGCCGCCCAGGCTCTCCGCTATCGCTGCCTGGGCTTCTTCGGTATTCATGCCCCACAGCGGGGAGGCGTCATGAAATGTACAGCCCCCGGCATTTATTTCCAAATATACCGGTGTTGTGGATTTACCCTCAATGATGATACAGTCATAGCCGGCAAAGCGCATGTAGGCGCCGAATGTCCCGCCGCCGGACGAGCGGCAGTAGCCGTCGGTTAAGGGACTCTTCGTTACCACGATCCATCGGTGGACAGCCTGAATGTTGGTACCCGCTAATAAACCGGTGCAGAAAACCAGCTTATTTTCCTCACTGAAGGGGTCGCAGAAATCGGGAACCTCGTCATAGAGTATCTTTGCGCCAAAACCGCGACCGCCTCCATAGAGACGAGGCCAGGTTCCGGGTATTTCCTCTGTATTCCAAATCCTTTTCGTCAGATTCACACGCAGAAATTTGCCATATCCCGGCATATTTGCACTCCCCCTTTGCCTTCGCCTCAGGGCGCGCGGCAGCTTTATCACAGACCCGATGAACTCAACTATGATTCATTCTATCTATCTGACGTTGTAGATCCTGCCGCCCTGGTCCGTTCGCTTATGCCGTATAAACATGGCGAGTAAAGATAATAGAATCGCCGCCGCGCTGACCACCTGCGCCGCCCGCAGAGGGCCAAGCATCAGGCTGTCGGTGCGGAAGCTTTCGATGAAAAATCGCCCTGCGGAATACAGCATGGCATACATGAGAAAAACGTCGCCGGTCAGAAGCATCCGACGGCGACGATACCATAACAGAAACAGAAACACCAGTAAATTCCATAGGGATTCATAGAGAAACGTGGGATGCCGGAATTCCCCGTCGATCATCATCGCCCAGGGGATGATCTCCGGGCTGACCGCATAACCGTAGGCTTCCTGATTAAAGAAGTTGCCCCAGCGCCCGATGGACTGGGCGATGATCGTGGAAGGCGCGGCGATATCCAGCGTCTTCCACGCCCCGATACGATAATGGATGCCGGACAGCACAAACACCAATCCGCCTGCCAGGAGGCCGCCGTGAATCGCCAGGCCCCCTTCGGTGAAGGCGAGAATTTTAATGGGATTCGCGCCGTAGTAGCCCCAATTGAACAGGACATAATACGCTCTCGCGCCCAGCACCCCCGCCACCAGCACCCATAGGCACATATTGAAAAATTGCTCCGTATTCAGCTCTTGCCGTTCGGCTTCCCTGCTTGCCAAAAACACAGCCAGCGCCATACCGGAGACGACCAGTATGCCGTACCACCGGACGGTAATCGGCCCCCAGGAAAAGAATATCGGATCCGGCATCAGATCGTATATACCTCCTCGGGCGTCAACAACTCCAGATTTGCTTTCCGAAGCGCTTCGACGCCTTTGTCATTGTTATCGAGCCGCAGGATTACCATGGCTCTGTCGTCGGATTTTCCGATGAAAGCATAGATATATTCCACTGAAACCTCTGCACTGTCCAGGACATCCAGCGCCACCCCCAGACCGCCGGGCCGGTCCGGAACCTTAACGCCGACCACTTCGGTGATGCTGACCATAAATCCTCTGGCAGACAGCTTTTGCTCGGCCAGTTCGGGATTATCCACGATCAGCCGTACCAGGCCAAAGTCGGCGGTATCCGCTATGGACAACGCCCGGATATTTATGCCCTCCTCCGCCATGACGCGGCAAACGCGAGCCAGGCGGCCGGCTTTGTTCTCCAAAAACATCGATATTTGCTTAAGCATGATTCTCCCCCTTACTCCCGTTCCCTATATTTCCCGCTTATCGATGACGCGCTTGCTTTTTCCTTCGAAGCGCGGCGTGCTGCCGGGCTCCATCAGCTTGACCACGGCGCTGATGCCCAGCACGGAATCCAGCCGGCTGTGTATCTTTCTTTCCACACCGGCCAGCCCGGTGATGGTATCCGAAAACCATTCCGGCGCCATTTCGACTTCGATGGTAAGGATATCCAGGTTCCTCTCCCGTTCCACGATCAATTGATAATGGGGCGCCGTCTCGCCGAACTCAAGTAACACAGACTCCACCTGGCTTGGGAATACATTGACGCCGCGGATAATCAGCATATCGTCGGAGCGGCCGGTGATTTTCTCCATCCTGACCAATGTGCGGCCGCAAGCGCAAGGCTCCCTGTGCAATGCCGAGATATCCCTGGTGCGATATCGCAGCAAAGGAAACGCTTCTTTCGTGAAAGTCGTGAAAACCAGTTCGCCTTTTTCTCCTTCGGCAAGGACTTCCCCGCTGTCCGGGTTAATAATTTCCGGATAGAAATGATCCTCGTGGACATGTAAGCCGCATCCGGCGTCGCAGTCATTGGCGACGCCCGGACCCATGACTTCGGACAGGCCGTAGATATCGTAGGCCTTAATCTGCCATTGATCTTCGATCTCTTTGCGCATACGCTCGGACCAGGGCTCCGCGCCGAATACGCCATACTTCAGTTTAAAGTTCGCGCGATCGAGGCCTGCCTTTTCTCTGGCTTCCGCCAAATGCAAGATATAAGATGGTGTGCAGCCTATCAATGTGACGCCAAAGTCTTCCATCAGCATAAGCTGCTTCTCTGTGTTCCCGCCGCTCATGGGAATGACGGAAGCCCCGATGCGTTCGGCGCCGCCGTGGAGGCCGAGGCCGCCGGTGAAGAGGCCGTAGCCATAAGAAATCTGCACCACGCTCTGCCGGTCGGTATTCGCCATATACAGACAGCGGGCTGTCACTTCCGCCCAATTATCCAGATCTTTGCGGCTGTAGCCGACCACCGTTGGTTTGCCGGTCGTACCGGAGGAAGCGTGCACCCGTACGACTTCCGACATGGGTACCGCAAACAAGCCGAAAGGATAATTGTCGCGTAAATCCTGCTTTGTCGTGAAGGGAAGCTTGGACAAATCCGACAAGTGCCTGACGTCGCCCGGCATAAAGCCCACTTCCTGCAGTTTTTTTCGATAAAAAGGCACATTGTAATACAGCCTGTCCACCATGTCCTGGAGACGGTGAAGCTGAAGCGCTTCCATTGCCTCCCTGTCCATACACTCGACGCTTTGGTTCCAAATCATTGTTTTCTGCCTCCCAGTTCCTTCCCGTAGCAGCCTGGCTGTGACGGGAGTAATTATATCATAATTTTTATGATATTTCCCATTAAAAAAACCCCGGAACGAAGCATCGTCACGGAGTCAGAAAACCCTCTTCGCCGATGCCGCGTCACGCTAACGCCCGCACCGGTTACTTTGGTTGGTTACCGGTGCGGCTTGATGAAGACGAATTGGATCANATTGAGAAAAACTACCGTTTGCATAACNGTTCTCCGAAAAGGAATAAGTTTCCTGTACTATACCACCGTGTTTGTCGCCTGTCAATAAGTCCTTTGATTGTATTTTTATGTTTTTCGAGCATTTTCGAGCATGATCTCCGGTGGCTGGCGCTATACTTTTTTTTAAGCTATAATGTGAATAAACGAGCAAAACTAAAAATGAACTTCAGCCTATTTAGGTGATAGAGGCATAGAGTATTGCCGTATCGGATCGGGTCGCCATCAGATAATTACAACTGTATCGGGAGGTTTTTATATGGAAAGGTTTCAAAAATACTGCTCAGAGTTGATCGGAACTTTTGTCTTAGTGTTCATGGGCTGCGGCAGCGCTATATTTCTGGGGGCAAGCGCGAACGGGGGGCATCTCGCGGTGGCTTTCGCCTTCGGGCTCTCCATCGTAGCGATGGCTTATGTCATCGGCAACATATCCGGCTGTCATATCAACCCGGCCGTCTCTCTGGCGATGCTTCTGCGCAAAAAGCTCGGCGTGATTGATTTTTTCGCCTATATCATCGCGCAGGTCGCAGGCGCTATAGCCGCATCCGCTGTCCTGCAACTGCTTCTTTCCTTCGGGCTCGCCGACCAGACCGGGGGCCTTGGTACAAACGGCGTCGCCGGCGCCGGCGGCATACCGGGCGCGCTGCTGGTTGAAGTTATCCTGACCTTCATCTTTATTTTCGTCATTATCGGCGTCACTTCCGACGAAAGCAAAAGCAGCGTCGCCGGCCTCGTTATCGGCTTGACGCTCACGTTCGTACATATTGTGGGCATCCCCCTGACCGGCACGTCGGTGAATCCGGCCAGGAGCATAGGACCTGCGATCTTCGCGGGCGGCGCGGCGCTGTCCGACCTGTGGGTATTTATCGCCGGGCCCTTCGTCGGCGCCCTATTAGCTGTCCTGGTATACGCCATTGTTGCGCCGAAAGAAAAAGCGGCGGCGGCAAGCGCTGCAGCTTCGTCCGCGAAACCAAAGGCGAAAGTAAGGCGGAAGAAATAAGCAAACCCCGTTTATTCCTGCAGCCGGCCTAACAATCTAATGCACAAGTACGATAGATAGGGCGATATCGTTTTCTTTTGTCCGAAGTCCCAACCTTTGCATTTCGTGTATATGGATTCGGGGGTAAATAACCCGTTCTCGTCTTGCTTCGCTTTGATCATCCCGACCATTTCAAGAAAT
>WRNN01000081.1 GCA_009776595.1 Clostridiales bacterium | reverse complement strand
AATACCGGTCGCTTTCCCTCTGACTTAGGAAGGGGGGTACTGGAGAAGTACGGATATAGTGTTTTTCAGTGGCTTTTTAGCGCAAAAAGCCACTATTTTCTTGTATAAATAGCGTAATTCTGGTATAATATAAAAGGTTGTGGTGAAGTAAACGCAGCGGTAAGGAGGCAGGAAATGGCCAACGAGTATAACGCCGATCAAATCCAAATTTTAGAAGGGCTGGAAGCGGTTAGAAAACGGCCGAGCATGTATATCGGCAGCACCGGGCCTACGGGATTGCACCATTTGGTCTATGAAATTATTGATAACAGCATCGACGAAGCCATGGCAGGTTTCTGTGACCTCATTGAAATTACGCTGAATCAGGATCAAAGCGTTACTGTTACGGATAACGGCAGGGGAATTCCTGTGGAAAAGCATCCGAAAGCAAATGTTTCCACGCTGGAAGTCGTCATGACCATACTGCATGCAGGCGGGAAATTCGGCGAAGGCGGCTATAAAATGTCCGCCGGGCTTCACGGCGTAGGCGCTTCTGTAGTCAACGCCTTGTCGGAATGGATGGAAGTACACGTCTACCGCGACGACGGGCATTATTATCAGCGCTACGAACGGGGGATCCCGACAGAACCGGTAAAGAAAATAGGAAGCAGCGATAAGAAAGGGACGGTCATTTCGTTTAAGCCGGATTCGGCTATTTTTACCGAAACGACGGAGTTTGAATATGATACGCTGATTTACAGGATAAGGGAACTGGCGTTTCTGAATAGAGGCTTGCGGATCTCATTTAAAGACTTACGGGGAGAGGAACCGCAGGAGAGGCTGCTGCGTTATGAAGGCGGTATAGCGGATTTTGTGGTGTATTTAAATAAAAACAGGGATCCGCTCCATGACAAAATTATCTATATCAGCGGGGAGAAGGAAAAAGTCCAGGTGGAAGCCGCTTTGCAGTATCATGACGGCTACAACGAAACAGTTTTCTCCTATGCAAACAATGTCAATACCCATGAGGGGGGCAGCCATGAGGCCGGTTTTAAAACGGCGCTGACCCGCGTAGTAAACGATTATGCCCGAAAGAGCGGCATACTGAAAGAAAAAGACCCGAATCTCCAGGGGGAGGATATCCGGGAAGGGCTGACCGCTATCATCTCTATTAAAATAGAAGAACCGCAGTTTGAAGGACAGACCAAACGCAAACTGGGCAATACGGAAGTCAAGGGGATCGTCGACAGTTTATTTGCCGAAGAAATGAATAATTTTTTGCAGGAAAACCCTTCCCAGGCAAAAAAAATCATCGAAAAATCCGTTATGGCTTCAAGGGCCAGAGAAGCGGCCAGAAAGGCGCGGGAGCTGACCCGCCGCAAAAATGCCCTCGAGAGTACGACGCTGCCGGGCAAGCTCACCGATTGTACCTCCAAAGATCCCGCAGAATGCGAGCTGTATCTGGTGGAGGGAAATTCCGCGGGGGGATCAGCTAAAGGCGGCCGTGATCCCAGGATTCAAGCGATCCTTCCTTTGCGGGGGAAGATTCTGAATGTTGAAAAAGCCAGGCTGGACAAGATTCTCGGGAATGAAGAAATCAAGTCCATGATCACGGCGATCGGCTGCGGCGTGGGAAGCGATTTCGATATCGACAAAGCCAGGTATCACAAAATAGTCATCATGACGGACGCCGACGTGGACGGCGCCCATATTCGAACCCTTTTGCTGACATTCTTCTACCGCTATATGCGGCCGCTGGTGGACCAGGGCTACGTGTATATCGCCCAGCCGCCGTTATTTAAAGTGAAGCTGAAGAAGGATAAAGAAAAAGGAGATTTTTATTTCTTCGATGAAATCGAGATGCGCAGATTTATCGGCGGTTATGAAGAGAACGCCTATGACAAACCGCAGCGTTATAAGGGCCTGGGAGAGATGAACCCGGATCAGCTTTGGGAAACCACCATGGATCCGGAGAACAGGACCTTGCAGGTAGTGGAGCTCGAAGACGCCCTGGCGGCGGATGAAATATTTACCATTCTTATGGGGGACAAAGTAGAGCCCAGAAAGGAATTTATCCAGGCAAACGCCCTCATGGCCAAGGAATTGGATATTTAGCTTGAGCAATTAGCCGGGGAGAAACATTTATGAGTAAAGAACCAAGCTTGTTTGACGGAAAAGTAATGACGGTACGGCTGGAAGAAGTGATGAAGAAATCCTACATCAATTATTCCATGAGCGTCATTGCCGGCAGGGCGCTGCCGGATGTCAGGGACGGACTCAAACCTGTGCACCGGCGTATACTGTACAGTATGCACGAATCCGGGATTACCAACGACAAACCCTATCGAAAATCGGCGCGTGTGGTGGGCGACGTCATGGGACGCTATCATCCTCACGGCGATTCCTCCGTATATGACGCGCTGGTCAGGCTTGCACAGGATTTTTCTACCCGCTATATGCTAGCCGACGGGCAGGGAAACTTCGGCTCTGTGGACGGCGACGACCCTGCGGCGCAGCGTTATACAGAAATCCGGCTGTCCAGGATCGCCCAGGAGATGCTGCGGGAAATCGAGAAAGAAACCGTTGATTTCGTTCCCAATTATGATAACGATCTGGAAGAGCCCTTAGTATTGCCCTCCCGGATCCCCAATCTCCTGGTCAATGGTTCATCCGGCATCGCCGTAGGCATGGCGACCAACATCCCGCCGCATAATCTGGCGGAGGTGATTGACGGTCTTGTGGCGATGATCGATAATCCGCAGATCACGGTAGAGGAACTGATGGAATACATCAAAGGGCCCGACTACCCCACAGGGGGCAATATTATCGGGACTTACGGGATCCGCCAGGCCTATGAAACCGGCAGGGGTTCTATTGTGACCAGGGGAACCTCGGAAATCGAAGGGATGGAGAACGGCAAAACCCGGATCATCATTACGGAGATTCCCTACATGGTCAATAAGGCCAGACTGATTGAAAAAATCGCGGAGCTGGTCAGGGATAAGAAAGTCGACGGGATAACCTCCTTGCTTGACGCGTCGGACCGAAACGGCATGCGTATCCTGATTGAGGTCCGCCGGGACGTCAATCCGCAAGTGGTATTGAACAATCTCTACAAGCATACGCAGCTTCAGGAGAGTTTCGGCGTCATCAATCTGGCCCTGGTCGGCGGCGAACCCCGGATACTCTCCCTTAAAGAAATGCTGACGCATTATCTGACGCATCAGGAAGAGGTCATTGTCCGGCGAACGCAATACGATTTAAAAAGAGCGGAAGACAGGCTCCATATCGTGGAGGGCCTGAAGATCGCGATTGACTTTATCGACGAAGTGATACGGCTGATCCGGGCTTCCAAGGACGAAAAATCAGCGCAGGAGGCCCTCATGAACCGCTTCGGGCTCTCCGACCGGCAGGCAAAAGCCATTGTGGACATGCGTCTGGGCCGGCTGTCCGGCTTGGAAAGGGAGAGGCTGGAAACGGAATACGATCAGCTTGTAGAACGGATTGCCTACCTCCGGTCGATCCTGGCGGATGAGTATCTGGTGATGAAAATCATCAAAGATGAGATGAAAGAAATCCGGCAGAAATATGGCGATGCGCGACGTACCGCCATTTTACCCGATGCGGATGATTTGTCCATGGAGGACCTGATCCCCGATGAAGAGGTGTGCATCACCATCACCCATGGCGGCTACATCAAGCGGCAGCCTATCACGGCCTTCCGCAATCAGAAGCGCGGCGGCAGGGGCGTCAGTTCGATGACAACGAAGGAAGCGGATTTCGTGGAGCATCTCTTTACCACGACGAACCATAATTACCTGTTNGTATTTACAAATAAAGGAAAAGTTTATCGCAATAAAGTCTATGACGTGCCGGAAGCCGGCCGTCAGGCGAAAGGAACGGCAATCGTCAACCTGCTGTATATCAGCGGGGAAGATAAAGTTACGGCGGTGATACCGCTGAAATCCTTTGATGAAAACAAGTATTTGCTGACGGTGACGCGCAAGGGCATTGTAAAGAAAACGCAGTTGACCGAATATAATACCGCACGCAAGGACGGTATCATCGCCCTCAATATGGATGAGGATGACGAACTCATCGGCGTCAAGCTTACGGANGGCGAGGATGAGCTGATCATGGCGACCTATCACGGAATGGTGATCCGCTTCTCGGAGCAGGACGTCCGCCCCATGGGCCGGGTGTCACGCGGCGTGCGGGGAATCCGGCTTGGCAGCGGGGATTATGTGGTTTCGGTGGACAATATAACCGAAGGGGAAGAATTGCTCTTTATCACGGAAAAAGGCTTTGGCAAGAGTACCCGGCTCACAGAATTCAGGGCCCAAAGCAGAGACGGAAAGGGGCTCATCGGCATTCGCTGTACAGCTAAAAACGGCAACGTAGCCGGCGTCGCCGCCATCTCTTCCGGCGACGAGGTGATGATCGTCACGAAAGAAGGGATCATGATCCGTTGTTTTACCGACGATATCAGCTCCATTGGCAGGGCGACGCAAGGCGTGAAAGTGATGCATCTGGGAGAAAACGACCAGGTGCAAACCGCTGCCAAAGTGGTCGTTAAGGACGAAGAGGAAAACGGTTTTGATAGAGAGGAAGAAAACGGTAAAGAGGAGGAGAATGATTCATGAAAGTACTGGTTATCAACTGCGGCAGCTCTTCCCTGAAGTATCAGCTTTTTGATATGGCGGACGAAAGCGTACTGGCGAAAGGGCTCGTCGAACGAATCGGACTGCCCGGCTCTGTCCTGGTCCACCGCCCGGGCGAAGATAAAGTGGAAATCGAAGCAGAGATAGAAAACCATGACAAGGCAATCGCCATGGTTTTGGAGGCGCTCACCGACAAAAACCACGGCGTCGTCCAGTCCCTGAGCGAAATTGGCGCTTGCGGGCACAGGGTGGTACACGGCGGAGAATCGTTTAGCAGCTCCGTTGCGATCAGCCCGGCTGTGCTGGAGGCGATTCGGGCGAATGTCGAACTGGCCCCGCTGCATAATCCGGCGAATATCATGGGGATTGAAGCCTGCACCAAGCTGATGCCGGGAACGCCGCAGTGCGCCGTATTTGACACCGCTTTTCATCAGACCATGCCGGCGGAGGCATACATCTATGCGCTGCCGTATGAATATTATGAGAAATATAAAATCCGCCGTTACGGCTTCCACGGGACCTCGCATTATTTTGTCTCCCAGCGGGCGTATGCGATGCTGCAAAACCCGCAGGCTAAGGTCATTACCTGCCATTTGGGCAACGGCGCCAGCGTAGCCGCCGTCAACGCGGGGATCAGCGTGGATACCTCGATGGGGCTGACGCCGCTGGAAGGGCTGGTTATGGGCACCCGTTCCGGGGATATAGATCCGGCCATAATCGAGTTCATCATGAAAAAGGAAGGCCAATCGGTCAACGAGGTGAACGACACCCTGAACAAGAAATCCGGCGTTCTGGGGATCTCCGGCGTCAGCAGCGATTTTCGGGATATCGAAGCCGCCGCCGGCGAAGGGAATCCGAGAGCGCAGCTTGCCTTAGATCTTTTTGTTTATGTGGTGAAGAAATATATCGGCGCCTATACGGCAGCTATGGATGGCGCGGACGCCATCGTATTTACTGCCGGATTGGGAGAAAACTCAGCCCCCATACGTAAACAGGTTTGCGAGGGGCTCAGCTTCATGGGCATCCTCCTCGACGAAGAGAAAAATGCCTTACGAGGCAAGGAAATCGAGATTACCAAGCCGGAAAGCAAGACCAGAGTTTTTGTGATCCCCACAAATGAGGAACTGGTGATCGCCCGGGATACGGCGGGGATCGCGGGATAAGCAACAGGGTTGGACTCGAAACGACAGACATGGGTGAATCGGACATGGCGCGGAAAAAGACGATTCCCTGGGTAATCATGCGCAAGGCTTTTTTGGCAGCCTTTCCCTACACGATTCCGGTTCTGTCCGGTTTCCTTGTGCTGGGCTTTGCGTATGGCGTCCTCATGGCAAGCAAGGGCTATTCCTTCTTGTGGGCAGGGTTCGCCAGCTTGTTTGTCTTTGCCGGCTCCATGCAGTTTTTGGCGGCGGGCATGCTCCCGGAAGGGGCTGACCCGCTTTCGCTCTTTTTGATCACCTTGATGGTCAATGCCAGACATCTTTTTTATGGCCTTTCTATGCTGGAAAAATTCCGGGATACCGGATGGATGCGGACGTATCTGATCTTTGGGCTCTGTGATGAGACCTACTCGATTCTATGCGCGACAGAAGCGCCGGAAGGCATAGACAGGCGCTGGTTTATGTTTTTCATCACGGCGCTGCATCATCTGTACTGGATCTCCGGATCTCTCGCCGGCGGGCTCGTCGGGAAGGCGCTGGCCTTTAACACAAGCGGGATAGACTTTGCCTTGACCGCCCTGTTTACCGTTATATTGATCAGCCAATGGCAGGGCGCCAAAGACAGGCTGCCGAATGGAATTGGCATAGCCGGGGCGGTGCTGTGCCGGCTGCTTTTTGGACCGGAACGCTTCCTTCTCCCCGCTATGCTGTTGATCTTGCTTTCGGTAACTTGCTTGCGCAAACCCCTTGAGAGGAGACAATCGCGGTGACGGCAGTATGAGTACGCCCCAAGCTTTACTCTTCTTCGGAATCATAGCCGGCGCTACCATGCTGGTACGTTTCCTGCCATTTCTCCTTTTTCCGGAGGACAAAGAAATCCCCGGGTATGTGCGATACCTGGGGAAAGTGCTGCCCTACACCGTCATCGGTATGCTGACGGTGTATTGTCTGCGCAACACGCCGGTTCTGCGATACCCGTATGCGTTACCGGAAACGATAGCGATAGGGCTGATTATCCTGTTGCAGCTATGGAGAAAAAACATGCTCCTTTCCATCGGCGGCGGCAC
>WRNN01000080.1 GCA_009776595.1 Clostridiales bacterium | reverse complement strand
GGAACCCGGCGACACCCAAACGATGTTTGCCTCCGTTTTCTGCATAACGGACATCTGGGCGATTGCCGCATTGGGTGTAATCAGTCCGCCCGGAACCAGGCCCGCGATCATCATGACGATCAGCGACACCATAAGAAAACGCATGCCGGCAGTTTTTTTGTTAAACATAGGACAGCCCTCACATTAGCTTATTTAGTCAAGGTTTTGTTGTTTTTCCATCCATACGATGATATCCGTACCTTCCGGAAGAGATTCGCCCGGCAATGTTTCTTCCCATGTCAGGGCAAAGTTGTTGTTTGCCGATTTGTAACCAATGAAGTATTGCTTCCCGTCAACTATTTTAGCGGAGATGGAGTATAAAGCGCCTGTTTCATCGACGCATTCAGACGCATTCCGGATATCCCATTCGCGTTTGAACAGGTCCAGGTCGGATTCGTATTTTACTTTTTTGAGGGCTGTCAAAAAATCGCTCTCCTGCGAAACGACTGCAGGCGGGCTCTCCGGCGCTGCCGGATAAGTGGTCTGATAGATTTGGAACGCGCCTAAGGCAAGGCAGGCGCAAGCAGCAACGCTGGCCGCGCCGGTGACCGCGCCGTGGCTTAAACCGAGTATTCTGCCCGTGCTATGCGCCGCCGTCCGGCCTGCGCTTTCGAGAATCCGGCCTGTGGAAGCAGGATCCGTAGCAAGCCGCTTCAGCAAAGCCTGCGCAATTTGCTGTTTAGCAACAGGCGTTGCGTTGAATTGCATATTTTCGAAGAAGACTTTTGTTAACACCGGCGCGAGAGCCGGGAGCAAAGGTTGGCCAATATCAGATTTTTCCTTCACGAGCATGGATAATTTCTTGCGCGCTTTGTGCAGGTTAAAGCCCACCGCACTGACGCTTATACCCATGAGTTTCGCGATTTCTGCGGCGGAAAAATCATTGAAATAATAATGAAAGAGCACGCTCTTCTGCTTCGGTGGCAGATGATTGACCAGGTCAAGAATCTGCTCTTTCAGTTCCTTATTCTCCAAAACGGATTCAGGCAGGAATTCTTCCTTTTCCGTCGGCGGAGTCTCAAGCATATCATCCAGAGAGGAAAGCAGTTCGGAAGGGATACGTTTCTTATTTTTATAGTAACCGCTGCAAACCTCCATAGTATAGTACTGAATGCCTTTCGCCAGGTATTCAGGACCTTTTAGATTGCCTATTCGCCTGTGGAGGATGAGAAATACCTCCTGTACCGCGTCTTCTGCGTCTTGTTGGTTTCGTAAATGCCTGACGCAATTGTAGTACGCCATATTCCAGAAAGCGTCAAACAATTTCGCGAACGCATCGCCGTCTCCGGCTTGAGCCGCATAGAATGCAGTATTCAGTTCCTGTTGATCCATTACCAATCTCCCTCGATGCGCAATAAGTAAGCAGATCAGATGATTTCAACGCTACTTCATGGAGAGCTGTAAAACAACGTAAGTCCTGATGTGTAAAACGAAGACTGCATTAATAAGCGGAAAGTATGATATTTTGCCTTATTTTCACGAACAAGAAAGAAGGTGAAAACACACTTATTTTATCAGAGCCTTCCTCATTATGCAAGAATTATATGAAGGAAATGTGTAAAAACAAGGTAAGCTGATGCGTATCCCTTTGCCTTAAGAAGGGCCTGAATAAGCACGAAAGCCTTGTGTTTATTCAATTTTGCACAAATGCGCTGCAGATTCGGCTAATGTAACTTCAATAATCGGCATATTTTATAAACAAATAGGCAGGGGGGTGAAAGATACAGGAGATGGATCATGAAGGAAAAGGTAAGTATTTATTTAGTCGGGCGATATAGGGAAAAGTCATTAACGGAGTTAGAAGATGGATGCGGAAAAGCTGCGACAATCGGGTAAAGTACTCGTGCTTAAGCAAATCTTCCTAGAGGAGATGGCAAATATTGCTACGCCCGATATCATGTTCCGCACACTATCCGGTTTACAGCAGAAGCTTGCTGCTGAAGCAGCCGGGCAGAGTCTGCACAGATACAAACCGGACGCAAAGCAAAGCATAGGCCATGGGCAAGACTTGAGCGTCGGGTACAAAATCGCCATATATGCGACTACCATTGCGGCATGTACCGGTATCCTTGTCGGCATCANCAACTACTATAGAACGCGCCCGGAACAGCCCTATAACCAAATCGAAATGCAAGAGGACGACTTTCTGACGGAACTGAGAAGCATAGTGACAGAATCGGATTTAGTCAGGTTCAGGCATAAATGGGATATTCCCTATTCTACGGAATGCATCGATGAGAAAGGTATCGTATACTCCGTTTCGGCAAAAACAATCGAAGATAAACAGTATTTTATCGGATACAAATCATTGGACGACGTCTTCCTGTTCGTATGGGAGGAAGTGGAACCGGATAGGCGCCTCCCGGAAGATCAGGAAGTGATTCTATGGATTGAAAGTCGATTAAGGGGCGAAGGCGAAGGAGGTGAATCAATTCACATTACGTAGAGTGGAAAGTATGAACGGTAAACAAAAGTAGGGGACGAATCATAAATTAGGTAGGAGGTCAATTTACTATGGAAGTTAAAACCAAAATGACAGCAAGGATTCTTGCGTTGGCGCTGATGTTGCTTATGGCCCTCGGACTTATGCCCGGCGGGCTATTGTTGCCCGCTGCGGTTGCCGTGGAGCCGGGCGTTCCCGACGCGCCGACGCGCTCGCAGGTTTCCTCGCTGCGATTCATCGAAGCGGAAACCAACTATTTAGGCGGGATCGCGCTGGATTCAAACGGAAATGTATGGACATGGGGCTATAATGCCTACGGAATGCTGGGAACTGGCAAAAGCGTCGGAGACTACGCGGGCGGCATGGCCAGGATTCCCTACTTTATGGATAATAACATCAGGATTGTCCAAGTCGAGGGNGGATACCATACCAATTACGCAATAGATGATCAAGGCGTNCTCTATGCCTGGGGAAGAGGCCTGGAAGGCCAGATGGGCAACTATACCACATCGGTTAACAACAACACGCCGCAGGTCGTCACATCCCTTGAAGGCATTAAAATCAAAAAAGTCGCCACGACCACGGAAGCGGCAAGCGCGACCTTCGCCATCGACGTGGACGGCAACGTCTATGCTTGGGGCTATGCGGACGGATACCGGATTAACGGATGGAGCGGATATCANAGAGAAGCCAGAAGAATGCCCGAATTTGACGCTTACGACGTCGTCGATATCGTCCTGGGCAATCAGCACGGCATCGTATTGGATTCCGCCGGACAAATCTATACCTGGGGGTATAACACCAACGGGCAGCTGGGTCACGGGAATAGGACCTTACAGCGTACGCCTGTGCAGGTCAGTTTCTTCAGCGGTATGGTGGTGAAAGGCATTTCCGCCGAGTTTAATACCAGCATGGCGGTGACCAGCGACGGCAGGGCNTGGAAGTGGGGAACGAATTATGAAGCGACTGCCACNAGCCGCATGACTTCGTATACCAGCGCCGGCGGCGGCACCTATAACTATTGGCCTACCGGCAGAGAAAATGAGATTCTGACGCCGGAATTGATTACGTTTGACCTCAGCTCTTCTCCGTATAATACTGTTGCGCCGCCGGTAGCCACCGTGACGGCAGGCAGATATACCAGTTACCTGACGGACGTCTATGGCAGAGTTTGGGTCATCGGCTGGAACGTACATTACGGCCTCTTAACCGACGGTCCGCTGTTTACGACGACCAACGGAGGCAAGCACAGCGTTTATGTGAAAGAAGCGACGCTGATCAGAACGCTGGGCGACGGCGATACGCAGGGATACCTGAATGAACCCGCCGGGCCTGTATTCTCCGGCGCGACTTCTACTTCGAACTTTTTAGCACAATATAATTCTTACAACAGGTTCGGCCAGTGGTCCCAGATGGGCGACGGTCTCCATCCTACCATATATGATAAGAAATATATGAATACGACGGACAGCGGCGACCCCAGAAGCCATACCTACGACTATCCGCTGGACGCCCTGGGCAGGCGCCTGGTCTATGTGATCCGGCGGGAGAGTACATCTCCTACTACCTATGGCGGCAATTTCTATGTAGCCGAACCGGGTTACAGCGGGCCCTGGTGCGTCAACAACAGTAGCCGGACGGATCTTCCGGCGGGGGTTACCGCCGTGACCAGCGTGCCGACCATCAAGTCGGAGGAGCAGGGCTGGATCGACCTGGTCGTCGATGTGGATAACTTTGACTATACCGGCGGCGTGCTGAAAGAACTGCCTTACATCAAGCAGATCACCACCTATCAGTCGCAGGTCCTCTTCCTCGACAACGCGGGCAATCTGTACAAGCAGTCCTTTGACGGTTCAGGCTCGATCGCCTGGGGTTGGGATTATAGCAAATATGAAAACGGGACGGCGGGAAATAACGCTGCGCGCGGCCTGTACAATTTCTACTTCTATGAGCTGATGTACATGCGCGGCGCCCCGAGTGCGGATTTTACCGATATTGATACGCAAAGGTCTTCCTCCAAGATTTATCTGGTCGAAGATGCTGCCGGGAACACGCCGGTGGATACCGTAACCATTAGCGCCAAAGTTCCCCCGATCGTCACCAGCGCAGCGCTGAACCTTTCTGTGGAACCGGAGCTGACCGACCTGCGCTATCTGTTTATCCCCTATGATACAACAAATCCNTATTTTGGCATGACNAGCTTTACCGAAGCGGAGTTCAACGCAGCAGCCTCCAGCGGACTCTATCANACGGGAAGCCTGTTAGCGCCCGGCGCTACCTATAANGANGGCAATTACACATTCAGCGTGGATATCCGCAATAACGGCAAGCTTTGGCTTCTGATCGGCGACAGCCTCTATGGAGGGGTATCCTACCATTCCTATATTTACCTGGCGGATAATTTCTATACGCCGATTGAGGCTATGCATCGCGGCGTGGAGCTGGAAAACCCGCCCGGAAGGCAGGTCTACGCGCCGACAGCAGAAAACGTAGTAAAGACCTCCGTTGACCCGGCAGGCGTCAAGCCGGCGCAGCCGCCTGTATACTACGGCTTGCCTCTGGACGTCAACGGCAACGTGATCAGCAATCCGTCCTATGGCTATGACGAGATCGCGATAACGAAACTCNCCGTATTGCCAAACGGACTGGACGACAGGTGGGAATTCATTACGCCGCAGGATGAAACGGTAGTCTATGAATTGGACAATGCCAGTTTTGTCAATTACGACGCGGGCGGCGCGCTTGTGCCATTCGTCCATGAGTTCTACTATCTGTTTACAGGATTCCCGATTTTGACTTCCGCGAAGAGCGTGACCGACGAAAACGGCGACGGCTATGCGTCCCCGGGTGAGATTCTGACTTACGTTATTACAATCGGTAATGTGGGCACCGCGCCGGGAGAAGACATTCTTGTTAAGGATACATTAGCGGATATTCTGCCTTATGTGTATGATCCTTCCGGTAATGTCGTGACGATTGACAATGACGGCGTCTTAACGAGTGTCACCGTGCAGGATCTGATCGACGGTTTCGAGATTCCTGAGGTGGTGGACGCAACTGTGGCGACGCTCTCTTTCAGTGTGAAGGTGATCAATAGCTTTGACGCCAGCGCCGTAACGAAACTGTACAATCAGGCAGAGGTGGGCGATACGGATCCGGCGGCAGCCGAGATCGAGACTTTGGGTGTATTCAAAGACGCGGATGTGCTGAGAATCTCGGGACTAACCGATCTGATTACCTACACAATCCGCTTCCGGATGCCGGCAAATGTGGCGGCTTACGAAGCGGTAAGGATTGCGGATTTCATCCCGGACGCCCTGCGTTATGCGGATGGCAGCGCAATGCTGAGTATCGGCGGCGCCGCGGGGACGGCTGTTCCGGTGACGGCGGCAGCCGGTGTACTGTACTGCGAACTGGGCAGCGCGGCATTTGAGGGCGCTGCAGGGAAGTGGGTCCAGCTGAGTCTCGGCTTTACGACAGAAGACTGGGCCGGCGGTACAGTCGCCAATACGGCGGCGCTTTACTTCAAACCCAAAGGCGGGGCATACCCTGACGAACCAAGTGTAATGATTGAAAAGGAAATAGAAGAATCCGTATTAAGTAAGACATCCGCTCTCGGTCAGTACGCAGGGATGTACACACCCGGCGACGATCTGAACTATACGATCAGCGAAACCCTGCCAAATACTGTGGCGTCAATTGGTAAAATCGAGATCATCGACGTCTACGACGCAGGCAAAACGAGCTATCGGGCGGGGAGCGCCGTGCTGAGCGTAGACGGAGCTGTGTTAACGGCTGNGCAGTACAACATCGAGGATAATGGNGCAGGCCTTCTTACCGTTACCATCGACAAGTCGGCTGCGGGCGCCTATGATTTCAGCGGCGACGCCGGNAAGGCGATTGTACTCCAGTTGACCTTCCTGGTCGATTTCCACGCGACCGAAAAAATCCAAAACATCGGTAAAGTCGTGTATGACGGCAAAGCAGGCGGCGGAGACAGAGAAGAAGTAGTAGTGGCGATCGGCCCCCCGACGGATGCGGAGGAGTATGCCGGTAATGAAAAAACAGCGCTGCTCTGGGACGACCCCCTGGATGAAGAAGCGAAGGCGTTCCAAATCCGGATCGACAACGGCGAATGGGTGACCTATCAGAGAAATGAACTGACCTTAGACTCGGCTGCGGGCAAGTGGTATCTGTTATTCCAGAGGCTGCCCAATGGCGACAAGCTTGTGAACTATACCGAATATACTTTCCAAATTCGTGCCATCAACTCGCTGGGCCTTGCCGGCGCCTCTGTCGAGATCAAGTCAACGCCGGATCCCTTGGGCGATATCGGCGGGCGTGAAGCGGATCTGCTCTCGATTCACAAGGTATCCGTCCTCCCGTCAGGCGGTTGGGTCGCCGAT
>WRNN01000079.1 GCA_009776595.1 Clostridiales bacterium | reverse complement strand
AAGCCGCAGGAATGTAATCGGCGGCGCCGCCGGCATTGCTGTCCGGTGACGCCGCTATATAATCAGGTTGCCGGACTGCCGGCAAAAGCCTGTTGACTGCATAAGCTGCGTTGTTCTAGAGAAAGGAGGGGGCTGCCTGCCGGCCGCCCCTGTTTATGAATGCAGCTTCCGCTTTGGCGGAACAATCACCTCCTTCGCTTATCTAATAGGTCACTTGTTCGCTAGGTGAATCGTTCACTATATTTATACCATAGATCAGATTTTTTGTAAAGAGGTTTTTTAAAAAAAACTGAAAAATTTCGATTTTCGCCGGTGAAATGCTACGCAAATGATGTTTTTTCCGCCTGATCGTATATCTGTGGTATAATTGTGTATATTCCAAGATGAGCTGTCGCACATAACGCCGCTTCTTGTATTTTTTTCCCCCTGCTGGACAAAGCCTTCACAGCGTGGTAAAATGACATATATTACCAAATAGATGAGGTTAGTCCTATGCGTACACTGATCTTGGCCTCCGCGTCTCCGCGCAGGCGTCAATTAATGGAACTGTTAGGCGTACCCTTTGTCGTGAAACCGGCGCCTCTGGACGAGAAGCAGCTTCGCCTCTCCGGGACGCCGGCCCGGCAAGCGATGGATTCCGCCAGGGCGAAAGCAGAGGCGGCAGCTAAGGCGGACANGGATAGCTGGGTGTTGGCGGCGGATACGGTGGTTTACATCGACGGCATGATCCTTGGCAAACCCGTCGACAGAGACGATGCGCGCCGTATGCTGACCTTGCTTTCCGGCAGGGACCATCTGGTAACGACAGGCGTTTGTCTTTACCATGACGGGAGGAAGAGCCCCCTTCCCGTATTTGAAGAAACCAGGGTTTGGATGATGGCGCTTTCCGATGGGCAGATCGAAGCCTACCTGGATACAGGGGAGCCGGACGATAAGGCGGGCGCCTACGGGATCCAGGGCTATGGGAGCTCATTGATTCCCCGAATCGAAGGCTGCTACTTTAATGTAATGGGCCTTCCGCTCTATCGTTGCGCACAGCTTCTGGAGGAAGCCGGCGTCGGGTTTCGCGCCGATTTCTGGAAAGGAGCAGGCAATGACTGACGCAATGACGAACGCACAGGTTAAGGGAAATGCCTTAAGCTTGAAGAAAATGCCTGTCTTTCAAAGGCCGCGGGAACGTTTATTGGCCTATGGAGCGAAACGCCTGTCAGATGCAGAGCTTTTGGCAATAATACTCAATTCCGGCAGTATGGAAGAATCCGCTTTGGCCTTGGCCCAGCGCATACTACAGGAAGGGGGAGGGCGTTTTCTCCTGGACGCCGAAGCAAGCGAGCTAAGAGAGATAAAAGGGATTGGCGCGGCGAAAGCTTGCAGGATCAAGGCGGCTTTGGAACTCTCCAGCCGGTTACTTTTTGCCGCACCCGAGTACAAGCCGCTCATTCGGGGACCAAAGGACGCCGCAGACCTATTGCAGGGCGATATCGGCTATTTGGACCGGGAGGCAGTGCGGGCGGTTAACCTGGACTCCGCAAACCATGTGATCGCCATTGACAACGTTTCCCTGGGCGGTTTGGCGATGGCGCCGATTCATCCCAGGGAAGTATTCAAAATGCCGCTGAAACGCAGTGCCGCCGCGATAATCCTGTTGCATAACCATCCCAGCGGCGATACTATGCCAAGTAAACAGGACATGGAAGAAACCAGAAGGCTGGCTGCCGCGGGAGAGCTATTGGGTATTCGCTTATTCGACCATATCGTCCTGTCCCATGGGCAATACTATAGTATGCTTGAAGCGGGAAAGATGCCGGAGTCGGACAGGAAACCGCAGATCGCGGAACCATAGCCGCTTTACCCCCAATCATTACGCAGAAAATTCAGTTAAAGGATGCAAACATGAAGCGAAAAGGAGCGCTCTGGGCTATCGTGTTTACTGCCGCCGTGATTCTGTTGCTGTACCTGATACAGCAAACAGGCTGGCAGAGCGCGGATATGGCTGCTCCGGGAAAAGTATTGCGTGAGGTTGCCTGGCCGGTGCAGAATGTAGCGAACGCCATTGACAGCGGCTTGCGAAGGTTTTTTGGCTTCTTCAGGGATATCCGCGATATGCGGGAAGAAAATGAAGAACTAAAGGAATCCCTGGCGGCGGCGGAATACTGGATTCAGCAAATGAAGGAATTGCGGGAAGAAAATCGGCGACTGGGGGAATTGTTAGGGTATCAGACAATCCATAGCCGGATGTTTGACCTGGTGATAGCCCGGGTGATCGGCAAAGACGCCGATAACTGGAATCAAACGGTGATTCTGGACAAAGGCAGCAGCTCCGGCTTGGACTGCGATATGGCGGTGCTGGCGCCGGCGGGTATGGTCGGGAGGATCATCTCCGTTACGCCCCACACGGCGGAAGTGCTGCTCCTGATCGACAGGGAAAGCGCCATTGGCGCAAGGGTCATGGAAACCCGCTTTTCTCCCGGCATGGTGACCGGTACAGGACAGGATGATCTCCTGGAAATGCTGCGGGTGGATCACGACGCGGAGATCGAGCCGGGGCAGACAGTGATCACCTCGGGCTATGGCAGTATATTTCCGCAGGGGCTGATGATCGGCACGATCGAGAAAGTATTGCCGGATTCCAACGGCCTAACCAAGCGGGCGACGATCCGGCCCGTCGTCGATTTCCGCATACTGGAAGAAGTAATGGTCATCCGTGGCCTCCGGGAAGAGGGAGAAGATATACCGGAGGAAGTGCGGGACTTCAGCATCCCGCCGGATATCCGGGTCGGTCACTAACGCTGCGGAATCGCGGGCGAAGCTCGTCTAGGAGCGGAGAAGCAGGTATGTACACGATAGCCTTGGCAGGGTTCACGATAGCAGGGCTGGTCCTGAGGAGCATTTTTCCGCGGGTCTTGCATCTTGCCTGGTCGACGCCTGATTTTCTCCTGTTACTCGTTGTATTTAACGCCATGTTTCGCGGGAGGTGGCAAGGCGGTATCACCGGATTTCTGATCGGCCTGACAGAAGACCTGTTTTTTGGCCGCTTTATCGGACTGAACGCCCTGGCGAAATGCGTTGTCGGCATACTGAGCGGTTCTCTGTCAAAATCCATATTCAAAGAGAACATGTGGGTACCGGTGATCAACGTATTCGTGGGATCCTTAATCAGCATGACGCTCGTTTTTTTAGTCGGTCATCTGGCAGGCGCTCGTTGGTATTTTAGCCACATTGCCTATCAGGGTTTTTTTGAAGTCTTGTTCAACGTATGTCTGGTTCCCTTTCTCTACGGGCCATTTTTTCATTTTGCGTACCGGCGACTTCAGTTGAAAGAAGAAAGTGATTCCGGGGACTAAAGATAGCAGGGAGAGTCATCAATGAATTCCGTCGCGCCTTTGTGGGAAGAAAGTAAAGAAAGAAAGCAAGCCAGAGGAAGATTCTTTCTGCTCGGCATGCTGATCTGTTCCGTTTTTGCGCTTCTATTGGGACGCTTGTTTTGGCTGCAGATTATGCAGGAAGAAATCTTTCTGAATAAGGCGGTGGCGCAAGCTACCCGCTGGATCCCGGAGAAAGCTTCCCGGGGGGAGATCCTGGATTGTAACGGCAACGTTTTGGTCACCAACAGGCCGGTCTACAACCTGACGCTGAATTATCTCGGCTTTAAGGATCAGGATATCGCCAGGGTCGTCGAAGAACTGGTACAAGTTCTGGACGACCCGGATATCACGGTGGAGGCGGTGCAGGCAAGTATCGACGCCCAGGCCAGCCGGCTGTATGAGCCGATCTTGATTAAGAGGGACATCCCGCTGGACATGGTCATCCGGCTGGAGGAACGGCGCTGGCAGCTTCCCGGTATACTGATCGAGACAAGCCCTCAGCGCCTGTATCCTTATGGCGGCTTGTTGGGGCATGTGCTTGGTTATGTACATCCGATCAAGGAGGAACTGGATCAGCCGGGATTTGAGAATTACGGCCTTGGCGACCTGGTCGGTAAAACCGGTATCGAGAAGTCCTATGAGTTCGAACTCAAAGGCACGAACGGTTATCGGGAAGTAACGGTGAACGCCAGAAACCATCCGATAGAGGAAGTCACGAATATTCCCTCCGTCACGGGAAACAGCCTGCAACTTACGATCGACGCCGAACTGCAAACGGTGTTGGAAAACACATTCGACGAAGTGCTGGCGTCGGTCGCCAAGACCTATCCTAAAGCCAACGCGGGGGCGGCGGTGATATTGGACGTCAATACGGGCGGCGTTCTGTCGATGGTCAGCCGGCCGATCGCCTATCCTGAGGATTTTAACGGAAACTCCATGAGCCAGGAGAAAGCGGATTATTACTTCAACCAGCAGCCGGCGGCNNTATACAATCGGGCNATCCAGGGCAGCTANGTTCCCGGCTCCACTTTTAAGCCGATTACCGGTATGGCGGCGCTTGCTTCAGGCAACCTGACGCTGCAGACTGTCATCACCTGCAGCGGTGCGTATTGGTATAAGCCTTATATCAAATGCACTGGCGTCCACGGGTCGCTGACCTATTATCAGGCAATGGCCAGAAGCTGTAATGTTTATTTTCAGGAAGCCGCGCGGCGCGCAGGCATAGGCAACATCGGCATGATCGGACATGCCTTAAGGATGGACGCGAAAACCGGTTTGGATCTGCCCTATGAGGGCGCGGGGCTCTTACCCAGCCTCAACTGGCAGAGCATAGAGTTCAGCAGGCGGACGGATGTAATCAACAAGGATACAGACGATCAGCTTGCGGCGCTGGAAGAAGAATATCTGCCTTTGATCGCCGCCGCGGACTCGGAACAAGAGCAGAGAAGGCTGGAGCGGGAGCGGAACAGCAAAAGAAACACCCTGGAAGCAAGGCGCAGGGAGAGGCTGAACGCGGATACGACATGGAGAGACGCGGATACNTTNAATACGGGNATCGGGCAGGGCTATAATCAATATACGATTATTGAGATGGCGGCATACGTAGCCACAATCGCCAACGGCGGCACATATTATACGCCCTATGTTGTCCAAAGAGTCGTTGATTCCGATGGCAGGGTAAAAAGCGAACATGCGCCGGACGGACAGCGGGTCGACATTGAACAATGGATTCTGGACGCTACCAAGCAGGCGATGACCACAGCCGCCAAACCGGGCGGCACAGCCTACGGCGCCTTTGTCGGCCTGCCTTATGGTATCGGCGGCGGCGCTAAGACCGGCACGGCCCAGCCCGGCCGGACAGGCTATATCAAGAATAAGGACTTTGACGGCTTGTTTATCTGTTTTGCGCCGGCGGAAAATCCGCAGATTGCGTTCGCCTGTGTGATGGAACACGGAAACAGCGGATCCGGTTCAGCGGGACAGGTAGCGAAGGGCATCCTCGAGTACTACTTTATTGAAAGGGCGGCTGCCGGTGAAGGATAGAGTCAAGCTTGTGATCAAGAATCTGGACTATTCCTTGCTGGCTTTTCTGTTACTCATCCTNTGCGCCGGAATTGTGGTGCTGGACAGCGCCAGCGTTTCCGCCGCTACCCGGTTTGAGACTAATTTTCTGGTNCAGCAGGTTACNGCCGCTATAGCGGGTTTTATTCTTATCCTGGCTTTGCAGAGTATCGATCTGAGCAGATTGCAGAACTTTGAGAAACCGGTCTATATTCTGATGAACCTGATGCTGCTGACGGTGTATTTTTTCGGCGTCTCTGTAAAGGGCGCGCAAATCTCACTGGAATTAGGGCCTTTTCGCATACAACCGGCGGAGCCTGCTAAAATCATGCTGATTTTCTGCATGGCAAAACATCTGGCTGCGAAAAACAGACAATTGAAAACCTGGGGGCAATTGATTCCTTCTTTGCTTTATGGCGCGATACCCTTGGGGCTGGTGATGGCCTTGCCCGATTTGGGTACGGGGCTGGTGCTTCTGGCGGTGATTTTCGGGATGCTGCTGGCTGCCGGCGGATCCCTGTGGAAACTGGCCTTTCTCTTCAGCAGCGGGATCGGTGGCGTGGTTTTATGGATCTACGGCCATTTGAACTGGGACTGGCGGCTTCCTCTTGAGGAATATCAACTGATGCGCCTGATTGTCTTTGTCAACCCCGAATATGATCCCCGCGGCTGGGGCTGGAACCTGATTCAGGCGCAGATCACGGTGGGCTCCGGCGGATTGTGGGGACAGGGCTGGGGACAGGGGACGCAGACGGCCAGCGGTTATCTGCCGGAGCAGTGGACGGACTTCATCTTCTGCGTGTTAGGCGAGGAATTCGGCTTTGTCGGCTGTTTTGTTGTGCTGGCTTTGTTTTTCGCATTGCTGATGCGCTGCCTGATGATCGCCGCCCGTGCGAAGGACTTGTTTGGGGGCATCATCATTTCCGGCGTGGTTTCCTTATTCATGTTCCATATTCTGCAGAATGTGGGGATGGTTGTAGGCATCATGCCGATAACCGGCATTCCGCTGCCCTTTATCAGCTACGGGCGCAGCGCGCTCCTGTCAGGCATGGTGGCGATAGGCATGGTGTTGAACGTAGGCGTCTACAGGGATAATTCCTTGTTTTAGGGCGACAGCAGCGCGTCCCTCAGCCCTTCCCAGTCCAGATAATCCTCGATAAACTGTTTGCGAAGCAGGTTCGGCGGGATAAATTCGTTGAACTTGCTTTTGATTTGCACTTTATCAGGCAGGGGCAGTTCGTACAGGTCCGCGTCGGATTGCAGGATACTGCGGATCATCCGCTCCAATTCTTCCGCGGATCCGTCGAAATTGAGCTCCAGATACAGGCTGGAGATCCAGGGNAGNGTATTTTTGATTTTTTCCCGCAATAATGCGTAATGCAAAGTGAANAGCTGCCGGGTGCCCAGCCAGGGGAAGACGGCGTATTTCTTGTCAGACAGGGGCGTGACGAGATGGTCCAGCATGCCACAGTTTCGGGCGATATATCGCATCTCCGCC
>WRNN01000078.1 GCA_009776595.1 Clostridiales bacterium | reverse complement strand
TACAATTGTTGGAATAGAGGCTTTATCCGCGCAACTACCGGTTCTTCCGATGCGGAGCGGACACTGTCCTACACCGGGGGTATCACGGGTTATGTGATGGGCGGCAGTATCGGCAGTTGCTACAATGAGGCGAAAGTCCGGGCCGCTTCCGGCGGCACGATAGAACCGGGTTATGCCTCAGACGCCTGCTCAGGCGGCGTCGCGGGCGTGGCCATGGGGGCGGCGATATCGAAATGCTACAACACAGGCGAAATCTATGCGGCTGCCATTACGGTGGACGACCATCTGGCCAGCGCGGGGGCCGGGGGCGTCACGGGCTGGACGATTGCGAGCAGAATAGGCAATTGTTATAATACGGGATACGTCCAGGCCTTTACCAGCGAAAGCATCTCGCCTCATTTGGGTCCGCCCCCCCAAGCGGTTAGCGACATCTACCAGTGCTTCGCAGGCGGCATTGCCGGCTACAGCAGCAGCCTGATTGAGACAAGCTATAATACCGGACAGGTCCTCTCCCGGAGGACGGCCAGCACCGGCGCAGTGGCGGGCATAGCCAAAGCCTACGCGGGCGGCGTTAGCGGCAAGGGCGATATGGCCAATCAGTGCGTCAGCATTTTCACAGGCATAAAAGACATAAGAGCAGAGAACGGGATCCCCGGTGATGAGGACGGCGTGGAGGCCAGGGCGATAGGCGCTCCGGCAGGCGAAGGCAGCAGGAATTATTATGTGGAAGAAGCTCCAGCCGTGTGGGCGCCGGAACCCGGGGCGAGGCAATCCGCGCCGAGAGGGCAAAGGAGACCGGGACTATCAGTCTGACCTGCGCTGGAATTTCCAGAGGTTCTGGGCGCGCTACGATGGCGTCAATTCCGGCTATCCCTGCTTTACAAGGCTGGGGCTGGATACCTTTGTCCCGGTCACGGACATCCTTGTTTTATACACGGAAGCCGAAGCCGGCATTCCCTTCAGTCTTCAAGGGACGGTGTTCCCCGCGAACGCGAGCCGCCAGGANGTGGTGTGGNGCGTTAAGTACGCCGANGGNACAGATGCGGAGATTATAGGTAACACGCTCTATACAAAAGACGCCGGGACAGCCGTTGTGACGGCAAGNGTGNNAAACGGCGCGGGGNCNGGCCAGGACTTTACCAAGGACTTTAGCATTATCGTTCGNGGCCCGGACTTCTACATGATCGCCATGGACGCGCTGGACTATGAATTTCCTTCCGCAACAGTGGGATATGGCGAACAGGGAGCGATCAGCATCAAAGTATCGAACGTGGGCACCCTGCCGACGGGAGACTTGATGATCGAGCTCTCGGGACCCCATGTGGGCTGCTTCGACTTGTCCGCGGAGACTATAAGCAGCCTCAGCACAGCGGAAGGCGAACGCGAAGCGATCTTCAGCGCCTGGCCCCACACCGGCTTGCCTGCAGGCTACTACTCGGCCATTATAACGGTGAGCGGCGACCACGACATCCTCGAACGTGGGTTCCTGCACTTTACGGTGAAGCCGGCAAGCGGCAGCAACGACTGGAATGATGCGGGTGACGACGGGCAGGGCAGCCAGCCGGGACCGGGCCAGCCGGGCTCTGCGCAAGGCGGCTCGCCAAGCGGAGGCAGCGGAAGCGGCACAGGGAGCGGAAGCGGCGCGGGGAGCGGATCCCCGGGGGCGGCTTCAGGAGCTGGCCAGCCTTCGACCTCCATCAGAGACGCGGCAGTACCGCTGGGTATGCCGGTTAGCTTCGCCCCTTTTATCGCCGGGTTTGAAGACGATACATTCCGTGGGGACAGCGTAATCACAAGGGAGCAGTTTGTCGCCATTCTGCATAGGCTGCAAAGGCCGCAGACGGCATTGGAAGGGGCGGAAGACGATAGCCAGGTTACGGGCGCTGACGCCGGCTTAACGGCGCAGGAGCCCGCTTTCAAAGATGTCCTGCCCGGCAGATGGTCCTACGACGCCATTGCCTGGGCCAAGGAAGCGGGCGTCATTGAAGCCGACGACGGGGGCAATTTCCACCCTGCGGCCCCGCTTACCCGTGCCGAGATCGCCTTGACCCTTGTCAAGATAAATGGGCTGACCGAACAGGCAGAGGACGCCTTCACGGATTTGGCGGGGCATCCGGATCGCGCCGATATCCTGAAGGCTGTGCAGGCCGGATTATTTGGCGGCTATCCCGATGGGAGCTTTAAGCCGGATAGCCCTGGCACCAGAGCCGAAGTGGTAGCGGTCCTGATCCGCTACCTGCTGGGCGGGGAGCCGGACGAGGAGCTGTGGCAGGACATCGAGCTGTCCTTCAGCGACGTCGCCCCGGGCCATTGGGCATACGGGTATATCGCGCTGGCTACCGTTGGGCGCTAAAAGGCTTTCTATTTGAACGTGTATGACATTATAAGCACTTCAGCTATAATGTATAAATTTTTCCATTTGAACCTTCTGCAAACCATATTGATAATGAACAGGCTATTACATATTCCTTTCTTAATGCAATATAACCGGGGAGAAAAATTCGGAGACTATTATCCCGTACAGATTTTCGACATTTATAAGACCAGTCGAGCCAAATAACCAAGGCTAAAAAGGTAATCAGACCAATAATCATTATAGTTATCAAAAGCCAGTTTTCCATCTTGTTGTCCTCAAACAAAATAACTAAATTCTGATCTTGAAAAGCTATGCTGTAAAGGGGAAATGTCTTATTTCCTACTAAAACAGCATGGCGGCTATCCCATCCGTAGCAGTTTGAGAAAGCGCAGCCAAGGAGGTGGAGGAGGCGCTATAAGAATATAGACGTGAAAGGCAGACGACATAAAAACCGCCTGTCGTTTTTATGCCCTCATGTGTTTCTATAAATCATAGAGAAATTCCAACGAGAATACTATTGCGTACTGTCCTCAACCGACATTCGTGGAATAGGGAAATCAGCAGTCAGATTGTATATATCAACTTTNTCTTGAAGGTGGGGGAGCAAATGATCATCGTCTAGCATCACGCCTTTGGCGATATATGTTAATTGCTTGTATAATTCAGTTCCGCGCGGTTTTATAAAGATTGCCGCAACTCTGCGCCTGGTCGCATGAATAGTAATCTCGCGCACATCTTTTTTCAGAGCGGTATTCGGTAAATACATATCATTTGTCCGTGTGAAACCCATTGCTGCCGTTACCGTTCCGGCGATTTTATCTGTGATGAGTAGTGATCTGGATTGATCATAATCCCCAATCATTCGTGCCGTAAGGTGTATGTTCATTAGTTNTGGCAATATGTCCAATTTCAAGTCTGTAACCCCATCGTTGGTAAGAGTTATGTCATTGAGGCTTATCCTATTGCGAACAGCAAGGCTGAAGAAATCTGATCCGTTTAGCTTACTTCTTACGCCAGTGAGGTGTTTGAAGTTTTGTGGCATGAACAGCGCTTCAAAACAAGTATAGGAGTTGCCTGTTGCGGCAACAAATAGTATGCAGTTGTTGGAAAGATTGCGTCTATATTCCAAAGCGCACTGGCTTATGATGTCTATGGCTTCTTCTTTCGTCCTCAATCGCATATTGGTAATCATCCTCTAGAAATTCTAACGGGGAGTAACAGCCCCGCAGGTCTGCGATACTCCCCGTTAATGGCTGATTTTTCCGTTGTCCGCCAACCATCGGCACCCGAAGTCCGACAAGTCTCACAGGTTTTCCGCTGCCTGCCAGCCACCGGCACCCGAAGTCCGGCAAGTCTTTCGGATTCTTTATGGTGTCAGCCCACCAACCTTTCGGTGATTCCATTCTAAACAAAGGGTGTGGTTTTGTCAACAGCGGATAATCCCATATTATGGCATTCGACTACACCTTTCTGCCGAAGCGAATCACAACGGCAGAGCCATGCAAGCCGGAGAGCGCAGTTTTGCGCTTTCCGCCTCTCTGCGGAATCCCCAAAAACGAGGAGTCCGTCACGGTGTGGACGGTAGCTACGAAACGCAATTTTGATTCTGGTGCAAAAAGTACATTAACATAGCTGAATGGTCTTTGAAAACTTCATATTGGCAACCAAATTTAGGGAAATCTCAAAGCCATCCGCCCGTCACCAAGTTGTCCGTGAAAATTGTTACCAAATGCCCAAACTGTACCATCAATCCTCAATGAAAGGCTATGGTATTGTCCTGACGCGGTATCGACAATATCAGACAATTTGTATGGTTATATCCTGTTGAAAGCTGGATAATCCCAGCGTATCAACGAGCGGCAAGATCCGCATGCGCTGAACCTCTACACCTATGTACCAAGCCAGGCAGCGATACGACAGAGCGGAAACCTGTACGTGTATGGGCTAAATAATCCGGTAATGTTTGTTGATCCAACGGCTGCAAAACTTTTTGCCCTCTCGGAGTTACATTACACTTAATTTCCAAATATTTGGCACTGTTACCTACATGAACTCGCACATATCAAGTGTCTGAAAAATCTCTAAAGAGTACATCCAATTCGGTTTCATCATAAATCACACCATTACTCAAATATTTTTCAATCTCAATACTGCAGTGTGAAGGATCGCCGTATGTGTTGAACTCTATTTCCCAATGCTGTCCTGGTAATGCTATATTTATTAAGATAGCGCCACTTCGAATTTTACCAAGTTCGTNATGAATCCCTTTTACTTCAAATTTCTCAAGTAAATCGATCAAGTTATGCAGATTATGCATTTCCTCATCACCGCTTTCGATTTATTAAGTCGGTTGCTTGTCAGCAGCAGCCATAGCAATAGCTTNTATGNTTTTGTGTATTCTGTGGATCCTTTCAATGGATTTTTTAATNNCCTTATAAAAGAAATACAGTTCCTCATCATCATTGAAACGAATTCTACATGCCAATCTGGTTTTAAGTCCTTTGAATATCCCCTTTGTTTTTGCTAAACCGGTCATACGGCGAAGATAACAATTGATGCTATTGTTTTCGGTTGCTGAATGTCCATTAACAAAGTCAAGTAACTCTTTTTCATTGTAGTTAGTCAAAACAAATTCACAGATGCTTGAGATATCCTTTACGATATAAATAGCATCATCCTTAAAACGATTAGCAAAGATTAACTGAGATTCGTTTATCCCTAAAATGCCATCCATCAATAGTAAGGCGTTTTCGCCATCATCATATCTTAATGCAATATAACCGGGGAGAAAAATGCGGAGACTATTATCCCGTACAGATTTTCGACATTTATAGGACCAGTCGAGCCAAATAACCAAGGCTAAAAAGGTAATCAGACCAATAAGCATTATAGTTATTAAAAGCCAGTTTTCCATCTTATTGCCCTCAAACAAAATAATTCTATCCACACAAAGCCATAGAATTAGAGGACCTGGCAAACCAAAAAAGGCTAATCCTGTTATGGCAAATCGTGGCCTAACAACGTGGTATTTCATTATAAACCCTACATCTCCGCCTAGTCGTAGCGCTGCGGCAGATAGGTACAGGCAACGGCTCCGCTGATGGCGGTCTGCGAACCCTGTTCCAGATCGATGTTCAGCGTTTTTTTCAGCAGCGCCAAGACATCCCTCTCCGGAAGACGCACATAATACTCGCTAGCCAATCAGGCAAAATTATCGGTGTACGGGAATAGTGCCCCTCAATCACCCGCTATGCACCGTTTACTGGAGTCTCTTCCTCTGTTTTGTTTGCGCTTTCATATATAGACAAAAAATCAGATGGAGTCATTATGAACGGTTCATTTGGGTAGTGCCGAGTATTGCCAGTAATGAGTATAGCTCCAGATGCTTTTGCTGTGTCATAAAAAATCCGGTCATCTTCATCAGACATTTGAACGTCGCTGACAACAGGATCAATATGGATTCCCGTTTTCTTTAGACCGAAAATGAATGCGTTCTGCTGTTCAGAATCGAAGCTAAATTCTGATCTTGAGAGTACTTCTTCATATTCATTCATCATTGCTGTACTGTAGTGAACTTGAATGCTCTTATCAAGAGCCATATTCACGATTTTTGCGGGGTTACCATTTTTCGAAATTGCTGCAGATATTATGATGTTTGTATCTATAACGACTTGAATCATTATTGTCCTCGATTCATTTGTCTGCTTTGGCGAGCTTTGTCGATAACAGCGTCAATTTCGTTCATGGACATGTTGTTTACGCCATTGACAGCCGCTTGTTCCTGCAAGGATTTCAAAGCTTCTTTAGCTTTTAAAGCAGCGAGTGTTTCGTTAGCTAAAGATATCTTAAATGGAATAGCTTGCTCCTGTATCGCCTGGCGTACAAAGATATTGACGGCAGTGGTTAACGTCATACCCAGGCATTGAATAATGTGTCTGCTTCCTTTTTTACCGCACGGTCTATTTTGATGTTTAAGCTTGTTAATTCTGTCATTACCAATCACCTCGTATCAATTAATAGGGATAGTATATCATGTTATTCGTCTATTGTGAATATATTGGGCGAAAAAGGGCGTCTGTCATCCTCAAGGGCAAGATTATGCTCAAAACCTGCAGCTATCGCGCGGATATTCGTAAGGCCGCTTACTTGCGCAGGAGTTAGTTGTTGTGCCATTCCCAAGTTTCCCATAATAATTAGATCCCCATCCCCATAATGAACCATCATTACTACTAACCTGCAACGGTATGGAACGGTCTGTTGTCGTCCCGTCGCCCATTTGACCGGAAATATTGAAGCCATATGACCATACCGTTTTGTCGCTCTTTAGTACCAAAGTATGCCCGGTTCCGGCTTCAGTAAATATCGCATCCGTCAGGCTGATCACCTGGGTGGGCTTGGCTTGATACGATGTTGTACCGTTTCCTAGCTGTCAGTTGGAGTTAGCACCCAAAGCCCAGACGCTGCTTGAGCGCCACAGCATCCAGGTCGGGAGACTGGCTAAGCACTGCCCCTGCGTCGCCGCTGGCCTGCGTCGCCGCCATGGAAGTTCCGCTCTGTAGCCCATACGTATCATCAGGCAATGTGTTGTAGACGTCCCGGCCTAAAGCCGCTATATCC